>NZ_BAAAXZ010000117.1:0-25501 GCF_039535865.1 Streptomyces thioluteus | reverse complement strand
GGGAGGCGAGGCCGACGGGACGCAGCCGTCCCTGCCCGGCGAGCCGAGGGCGAAGGCTAGCGCGACGCCCGGCAGCGCGGCTGAGGCGGTCGGCAGAACGACACGGGGCCAGATACTGCTCCCCGTGGGCGGTCGGCCCGCGAGAGCGCGACTCGGTCTGCTCGGTCATCGAGGCTCCGTTGGGAGAGCAGGCTCATCGACGTGGCGGCTCAGGCGCCGCCAGTTCGCGGCGAACGCCGCACGAGAGCGTCCAGCGCCACGGGCGACGCGGCAGCGCGATGCGAGATCGGGTCGTCGAGGGCTCGTCGCGCGAGATCGTCGGTGAGTCCCGAGAAGGACGAGCGCAGCGGAGAGACCGGACGCGCAGTGCGTCGGCTCGTCGCCAGCAGCGGCAGTGGTGGGCCCGACGGTGGGACGGCCGGGTTTGTAGTCCTGGAGTCCATATTAGCTGCGGTCAGGCGGTCTCAGTCGACGCGAGTCGAGGATGCGCGCGGCGGGCCAGCGGTCGCGCAGCTCGACCGAGGTCCGCGTAGAAGTGGCGGGCCCGTGTGCGGGGGGCGCCTGAGCACCCCAGCGGCGGTGGTCCGCTCCGCGGCCGACGCGCCGCGCAGCGCGAAGCGTACAGCCGCACGTCGCGGCGGCCGCCGCACCCGGGCCCGCACGGGACCGGGGTGCAGTGCGTGTCGCCGAGATGGTCCCACAGGAGCTGCCGCCAACGGCGAGCACGGGCGCGAAGCTCGACGGCCCGCATGGCCGAGCCAGGACGGAGAGGGCTGGCGGTGTGTTGTGTGGTCTTGCAGGTGTAGGTCGTTGGCCCGAGTCGGGTCCCGCGAAGAGCGCGACGGCACGGCGGCAGGGCGGTACGCACCCAGGCGTCAGGCCGCCCGGCGAGACACGTGAGGACGCCGACGCAGCTGGTCCGGATACATCTCGGCGGGGCGTGACGAAGACTTCCGGTGCCGTGCGGTCGTGCCGGCCGTCCCAGCCAGGTCTCGTCGCTGACGCGGGACCGTGAGTTCCGTCGGCGGCCGCCGCGGCCTACGCAACACCTCGTGCAGGATCTCGGGCGGCCGCCACGGTGCCGGTCGTGTCGTCGTGCAGTGCGACCGGACATGCACGAGGAACCGCGGTCTGCGTCCCTCGGCCGGATCCGCGCCGACGGTCTCCAGCAGGGCGAACGGGTCGGTGACGCCGCGCCGCACTCGGCCAGGTCCGGGCACTCGTGGTACGCACAGCCGCCGCGCGACGCGGGCGAGCGGCGCGTACAGGCGGCGCACGGCACGCGTGAGCAGCACCTCCGCCCCGCCCGGCGACGCGAACAGCGCAGAGCATGCAGGGCTTAGGGCGCCCGGCAGCGGCGACGACGAGTCCGCCGGATCCCCGCGCGAGCCCGCGCGCGCTCAGTTACGCGCAGGCGCGGCGGAGGGCGGCGCTGCCGCCGAGTGGGCTCGGGCGCAGCTCTCGGCCGCGTCCGCAGGACGCCGCGAGAGCGTCGGCCAGCTCGAGGAGCACGCGCAGGGCGGCTTCGGGTGGCCGGGAAGTGCGGAGCCGCGCGGCCGCCGGGCGGCGGTAGTGGAGCCTGCTGCATTCCGTGAGCGCACCTCATGCCGTGCGTGCGCGTGTTTCGTCCACTTCGCAGACGCGAGCCAGCCCGGTGCGGGCGTGCGGGTGACGTGCGCCCGAGGGGAGTCCATCCCCGAGCCCGCCCTGTTCGACCGTTCGTCCGGGACTCCCGCGGGCCATCGCCCGCCCGCGGTACGGGCCGTCCCCAGGAGACGGGTGACCCGCTCGCGGAGGAGCGCCCGCCGAGCACGCACGAACTAGGCGGTGCACAGCAACGGCCGTTCCTCCCCATGAGGCCAGTCTTCCGCACCGCCGGCCGACAACTATGCCTGGCTACACCATGAACAGTCTGGGGACTTCGCTAAGGGTGGTGTCGCGATCGCGATCAGGAGGAGTTCGATCGCCGCTACGACGACTGACCGGAGCGGAGGACGATGCGCTTCCGCGACGGAGGGGTCGCCGTCGCGGCGTCGGTTCGTTCATTGTCTTCCTGATGAGACGGCCCCGTAGACGGAATTGTCCGTCCTGCGGAAGATCACGGCGACGAATCGCGGTGCGACGGACGTCAGACAGAGGCGCTCGCGGATCTCCGCGCGGTCGCGCGGACATCATCGCCGGCCCGGTGCCGACCGCCCATCGGCCGCAATCTCGATGGCCGGCACGCCCGACGGGGCGATCTTCGAGTTACGTGAGACCGCAAGCAGGACTGGCGGGACGGCGGCGGGTCGTCAGCCGGCCTCGGTGGCGAGCACCCGCAGGCCGAAGCACGATCGGGACGACGCCGGTCACCCGGTCAACGCGCGCCGCACGCGCGGCCGTTCGAACACGGACCGCGCCGCGAGACGACGTACACATAGCCGCCGAGACCAGCCCATGGTCAGCACCGCGTGCAGCAGGACCAGCAGGCCCATGGCCGCACGCCGTGGACGGCCCGTCCGGGGCCAGGGTCACGGCAGCAGGCCCGTGCAGAAACACGGCGGTCTTGGGGTTGAGCACGTTCGTCACCAGGCGGACACGTACGGGCGCCGCGCGCCCTTCGCCGGCTCCCCGGACGAGCAAGTCCGGTCGTGACCCCTGCGGCCGTACGGAGGGCGTCCGCCCGGCCGGAGGCGATGGCGCGCTTTGGTGACCACGGCCATGTCGGGCCCGGGCAACGATCGTCAGGAGGGCGAGCACGCCCACGGCCGTTGCTGTCTGCATCCACATGCGGTCAGTGTGGCGGGTGACCGTCCACCGGGTGCCATCAGTGGCCCGCGGGCCGGACCAGGCCCGTCTCGTACGCGAAGACGGCCGCCTGCGTCCGGTCCCGCAGGCCGAGTTTGAGCAGGATCCGGCTGACGTGCGTCTTCACGGTCTGTTCGGCGACGACGAGCCGCTCGGCGATCTCGGCGTTGGACAGCCCCTGGGCGACCAGCGACAGGACCTCCGTCTCGCGCTCGGTCAGGGCGCCGACCCGCTCCTTCAGCGGGGCTCGCGGTGTACCGCCCAGCCGGGAGAACTCGGCGATGAGCCGCTTGGTGACGCTCGGCGCGAGCAGGGCGTCACCGGCGGCCACGACCCGTACGGCCTGGGCGAGTTCCTCGGCGGACGCGTCCTTGAGGAGGAAGCCGGAGGCACCGGCGCGCAGCGCCTCGTAGACGTACTCGTCCAGGTCGAAGGTGGTCAGGACGAGGACCTTGACCGCGGCGTCGGCGGGGCCGGTGATGCGGCGGGTGGCCTCGATGCCGCCGAGGACGGGCATCCGGATGTCCATGAGGACGACGTCGGGGGCGAGTTCGGCGACCTTGCCGACGGCGTCGAGGCCGTCCACGGCCTGGCCGACGACCTCGATGCCGGGCTCGGCATCGAGCAGCACGGAGAAGCCCTGCCGGACCATCACCTGGTCGTCGGCGATGAGCACGCGGATGGTCGTCACGGGGTGTCCTCGGTGGGATGAGCAGTGGGCAGGACGGCGGTGACCTCGTAACCGCCGTCGGGGGTCGGGCCGGTGGCGAGGTCGCCGCCGAGCATGGCGGCGCGTTCGCGCATGCCGAGGAGCCCGTGGCCGGCGCCCGGCGAGGGCGGGGCGGGGCGCTCGGGCGCGGAGTTGGTGATGCGGACGGCGAGGGTGCCGGGCGCGTACGCCGTCTCGACGCGCACCGCCGCGCCGGGCGCGTGCCGCATCGCGTTGCTCAGGGCTTCCTGGACGATGCGGTAGGCGGACAGTTCGACGCCGGGCGAGAGCGGCCGTACGGGGCCGGTGGTGGCGGTGGTGACGGAGACTCCGGCGCCGCGCACCGTGGCGACCAGGTCGTCGAGTTGGGCGAGGGTGGGCTGCGGCGCCTCGGACGGGCCGTCCGCTCCGCGCAGGACGCCCAGGACGCGGCGGAGTTCGGTGAGTGCCTCGACGGCGCTCCCGCGGATGGCGGCGAGATTCTCCCGCAGCTCCGGGGAGGGGTTCTCGACGAGGTGCGGGACGACCTGCGCCTGGATGGAGACGACGGACATGTGGTGGGCGACGACGTCGTGCAGTTCGCGCGCGATGCGGCCGCGCTCCTCCAGGAGGGTGCGGCGGGCCCGTTCCTCGGCGGTGAGTTCCTGCTGCTCGGTGAGGCGGGCGCGGGCCACCCGGCCCTGGCGCAGCGAGGAGCCGAGCACGACGGCCAGGGTGAAGATCAGTGCGGCCCAGGTGGTGGCCTGCGGACGGCGCCCCGCGTCGAGCACGATGCCGGCGGCTCCCGCGAGCAGGGTGACGGCCAGCGCCACGACCGCCGCGAGGGGGCGGACCCGCAGCGCGAGCAGAAGCAGGACGAGGGTGTGCAGGAGGAGCGCGGACACGGTCCAGGGCCACCAGACGGTCACCCCGGGCCCGGGCTCGTCCGCCAGCACCCCGGTCAGGGACAGGGCGAAGGCCGACAGCCACCAGGCGGGGGCGGGACGGGAGAGGGCGAGGACGACGGGGACGGACTGGAGCGCGGTGAGGAGTGCCACGGTCGAGTCCGGCGCGAGGATGTGCGCGTTCTCGTTGGCGTTGTAGAGGGCCAGGAGGGCGGCGAGCAGCATCACATGGATGTGCGGCAGCGGGCCCAGCCAGACGGAGCGCGGCATGGGATCGCGCGCGAGCGTGAACAGATCCGTGCGCAGGGTACGCGGTATCGCGCGCAGCGCGGCGACTGCCTGTTCCTTGGTACCTCTTCTGTCCCCCCGTTTCACAGGAGTCACCCTAGACATGTCGTACCTCCTGTGCACCGGCGGGACGTCGCAATTCGTGGATGTGGAAGGCGGACCGGCACACCAGCAGCGCCGCCGCGAACACCGGCAGCCAGGCCAGCCGGGCCAGCACCCAGTCCGGCCCGTCGGGGAGGGTGTGCAGTCCGGGCAGGGGCCGGCCGGCGAGGAGGCCGAGGGCGGTGACCGCCATCATCGCGGTCTGGTGCCAGAGGAAGACGGTCATGGCGGAGAGGTTGAGCAGGGCCACCGCCGCCCAGACGGCGGGCCGGCGCAGCACGCGGCGCAGCGGGCCGAGCAGCAGCAGGGCCGCCCCGCACTGGGCGAGGCCGAAGGTGACGGCGGCGAGGGTGGGCGGGTTGAGGTTGGAGATCCGGGCGCCGGGGACGCCGACCATGGCGGCGGGGTACCCGGCCCACAGCACGAGCGCGGCGGTGGCGGCGGCCCCGCCGAACAGCAGCGCCCAGCCCGCCCGGTTGCCCCGGGACGGGGTGGCGGCACCGAGGCAGTACGGCACGAGCCAGCCCGCCGCCACGTTGAGCCAGCCGAGATCGGCGGGGCCGTCGAGGCCGAAGCGGACCAGGTCGACGAGGAGGACGACGGCGAACGGCCAGAGCGGGTGCAGCCGCGCGACGAGCGGGGTCGCCGCCGTGAGCACGGCGAGGACGAGCAGGAACCACAGCGGGGAGAGCACCAGTTTGAGCAGCGCGTGCAGCGTCTCCCACGACGTCCCGGCGGCCAGCATCGCCCCGGCCGCCGCCGACCAGACGGCGGTCACGGCGACGACCGGGCCGAACAGCCGGGACAGCCGGACCCCGAGCCACCGCCGGTAGGGCACGCGCCGGGAGGCGTGACTCGCGGCGGCCACCCGCCCGCCCACCATGAAGAAGACGGCCAGCGGCTGGAGCAGCCAGGAGACGGGTGTGAGGGCGGGCATGGCGTGCAGCGGGCTGACGGCGCGCAGCGTGCCGCTGTCGGTCACGAGCGCGGTGACCAGCCAGTGGCCGAGCACCACGCCGAGGATGGCGAAGGCGCGCAGCGCGTCGAGGGCGCGGTCGCGGCCGGGCGGGGTCGCGGCGTCGATGCGCCGGACGAGGTCACGCACGGCCGTGCCCGGTGACGATGCGGGCGATGCTGTCCAGGGGGACGGATCCGGGCTTCAGATAGTCGCTGTGGCCGCCGTCGCCCGCCGCGAAGAGGTGGGCGCCGAAGGCGGGCGACACCGGGTCGGTGCCGAACCCGAGGGTGGTGAAGGGCAGTTCGAGGCGGGTGTGCGGCACGTCGCCGACCCAGTCGCCGGTGGCGCGGCCGGCCCAGACGGTGGCCCGGGTGTGCAGGGCGGCGACGTCGGGGGCGCCGGTGCCGGGGCTGCCGTAGAGGACGAGGTCGGCGACGTCGAGCCCGGAGGCGGCCCGGCCGCAGACCACCGAGCCGTAGGAGTGGCACAGTACCGAGGTGCGGGCGCGGGGTGCGGCCCGTCGCAACCCCGCGACGAACGTGCGCAGTTCACCGGCTGCCATGTCCGCCCGGCCGGGGGTGAGCACCTCGGCGCTCGCCGTGGCCGGGGTGCGGTAGCCGAGCCAGGCGACGACGGCGGACCGCGCGCCGAGCCGTTCCGCGAGGGCCGTCGCGCCGGCGCGCAGCCGCCCGTACTTCTCCGGGCCGGTGTCCGACCCGGGCACCAGCACGGCGATCCGGTCGGCCCGGGACAGGTCGCCGACGACCTCGGCGGACCGGCCGCCGTCGCGGCCGTCGAAGGAGAGGAAGTGCCGGCCGGGCCCGGCCATGACCTCCAGCGCGGCGGCGCGCCGGTGGTCGCCGTGGGCGTCGGCCGCCCGTTCCGCCGCCAGGATGTCCCGGCGGACGGCGGCGTAACGGCCGTCGAGGGCGGCGGGGGTGACGGACCGCAACGACGGCAGGGCGGTCGGCGCGGGCGCCGGGACGGCGGAGGGCCGGGCCTCGGCCGCCACGGGCACGGCCACGGAGGCGGCGACGAGTGCGGCGAGCAGGGTGCGGCGCGCACGGCGTGCGGGTGGGCGGGGCGTCATCGGGGGGCCTTCCGTACCGTTGTTCTCGGGGTGTTCGGTACGGACGTTAGAAACCGGGCCGTGTGGTCGGCGTCCCGCTGCGGGGGGCTTCCCGGAGTAGCCCCGAAGTATGACGGGTAGGGGGTCACAGCCCTCCTGAGCTGCGGCTTTGACTCGAACGGAAGATCGGGTAGCCTTCTGCCCGCGCCGCTAGCTCAGTTGGCTAGAGCGACTGACTCTTAATCAGTAGGTTCGGGGTTCGAGTCCCTGGTGGCGCACTGTTCATCGTGGCCCCCGACGGTTCGTCCGTCGGGGGCCACGGTCGTTTCGCGCCGTACGCCCGGTGGTACCCCTGCCGCATGCCCGGACCGGACGCGGAGGTGCAGCGATGACCGAGAACGTGGGGGTGGCGGAGGCCGCCCCTCCGGGGGCGACGGCCACGACGGCGGTGGTGGTGGCGACGCCGTGGTGCCGGTTCGACGACGTGCTGGGCGCGGCCGCGGCCGACCGGCTGCTGGAGGAGGGCTGCCACGCGCTGATGACCGAGGTACGGGACCGGGGCGCGGAGGCGGAGGCGGGCATCCCGCCGGTCTGGCGCTGCGCGGACCAGACGGCGCGGTTCCCCTCCCTGGCGGCGGCGGTGACGCGGCTGGCGCCACTGGCGATGACGTTGCTGGGGATCCCGGTGCCGGACGCGCGGGTCTCCTTCGGCCTCACCATGCACAACGAACTCGCCGGTCACGAGCAGGCACAGCAGGCGCCGGTACGGGACTCCTCGGGCGCGGGCACAGGCACAGGCACAGGCGCGGGCACGGGCTCGGGCTCGGGCTCGGGCGACCCGGGCCGGATCACCTTCCTCTACCACCTGCACCGCAGACCGCGCGGGTTCACCGGCGGCCAGACGCGGATCTTCGACAGCGCGGTCCGCGAGGGGCTGCCGGGCATCGCGGAGTCCTTCCGGGACGTCCAGCCCGACCACGACTCCCTCGTCTTCTTCCCCTCCGACGCCTGGTACCGGGTCCGGCCCGTGACCAGCCCGTCCGCGAAGCTGCTGGACAGCCGGTTCGCCTTCCACGGCCGGCTCGGCGCGGCCGCCCGGTGACCCCGTTGCTGACGGTCGCCGTCACCGTCCCCGACGACGGCCACACAGCGGCGTACTTCACCGCACTGGCCCTCCGGCTCCACCACCCCGAGGCCGCCGCCCGCTGCGAACTCCTCGTCGTCGACGGGGACCCGGACGCCCCCGCCGCGTCCGCCCTGCGCGGGCTCCCCTGGCTGCGGTACACCTCCTGCGACCGGGTCCGCGGCTCGGCCCTGCGGGACCTGGCGGTCCGCGAGGCCCGCACCGAGTGGGTGCTGTGCGTGGACTCCGGGGTGCTGCTGGTGCCCGGCGCGGTCGCCCGCCTCCTCTCCTTCGCCGACGCGCGTCCCGGTGCGCGCGATCTGCTCCAGGGGCCCCTGCTGGAGGACGACCTGTGCACCGTGCACACGCACCGGGACCCGGTGTTCGACGGCGCCTCGTTCGGGACGTGGGGCTGCGACCCGCGCGGTGCGGAGGCGGACGCGCCGCCGTTCGAGATCGGCATGCAGGATCTGGGGCTGTTCGCCTGCCGACGGGAGGCGTGGGCCGGCTTCAACCCGCGGCTGCGGGGGCACGGCGCGGAGGAGGGGTACCTGCACAAGAAGTACCGGGCGGCGGGGGCGCGGGTGTTGTGCCTGCCCTTCCTCCGCTGGACGCGCCGCCGGTCCGCCCTCCCCGTCGCTTCCGATCCGGCCGCACTGTGCCGCGACCGGCTCCTCGCGTGGGAGGAGGCGGGGCTGGCGGTGGAACCGGTCGTCGACCACTGCCGTGAGGTGTACGGGGACGCGGTCGACGGGTGGGTGGCGGAGCATGCGGCGGAGCGGGGGCATGCGCTGGACTACTTCGACGCGGTGTTCTGCGTCAACTCCGATGCGGAGCCGTTCCGTTGGGTCGCCGCGTCCCGGCACTTCCGGCGGCTGGGCGCCGACGGGATCGTCCGCCGGCTGCCGGCCGCGGTCGTGGCCGGCGATCCGGCGGCCGGGCACGCGCTGTCCCACCGGCGGGCGGTGGAACAGGCGCGGCGGCGCGGGCTTTCGCATGTGCTCGTCTTCGAGGACGACGTCGCCTTCTGCCACGACGCGGGGATGTTGCTGCGGGCACATGTGGGGGAGCTGGCGGATCGGCGGTGGACGGTGTGTGTGCTGGGTGGGGGTGCGGTGGCGTATCACGCGCGGGTGTTCGACCGGATGCTGTCCGAACTGCCGTCGCGGGGAGGGAAGATGCGGGTGTGGGTGCGGGCGCATGGGGGGTTGGAGGGGTATTGGGGGCGGCGGTTTGGGGAGGGGGTGGTGCGGGTTGCTCCGGCGGTGTCGGTGCGGGTGGGGTGTTGAGGGGGTTCGCCCCGGTCCCGCCCTTTCACCGTTTCCCGCAGGGGGCTGCGCCCCTGCGCCACCCCGCCGGGGGCTCCGCCCCCTGGCCCCCGAAGCGCCCTCCGGGCGCTGTCCTCAAGCGCCGGACGGGCTGATTCGACCCCGAAAGGGGGCCCAGGGCTCGGCCCCGGTCAGGGGTGCAGGGGGCGAAGCCCCCGCCGGGGTGCAGGGGGCGAAGCCCCCGCCGGGGTGCAGGGGCGGAGCCCCTCCCTGCCCGCGCGCCGCGCGGTGCCGGGCCCCGGGGCGGAGCCCCGGAGGAAACGGTGAAAGGGCGGGGCCGGGGCAAACCCCCCTCAACAACCCACCCGCACCGGCAACACCACCCGCACCACCAACCCCCGCACCTCCACCCTCCCCCCCACCTCCTCCGCCAACTCCTCCACCCCCCGCACCGCCGCCGTCCCCGTCCCGTCATCCGTCACCTCGACCACCACCTCCTCCGCCCCGGCGACCATCCGGAGCTCCGCCGTCGACGCCCCCGCATGACGCACCGCCTGCGTCAGCGCCTCCTCCGCGACGCGGTACACCGCCGCCTCGCAGGCCGCGGACAGGGACGGGACGGTGTCGGGGACGTCCGCCGAGACGTGGGCGCCCGAGAAGCGGGCGGCCAGGCGGCGCAGGGCCTCCGGGAGGCCGTGTTCGTCGACGTCCGGCGGGCGCAGGCCGTCGGCGAGGCGGCGTACCTCGCGGAGGCCGTGCTCCGCGCCGACGCGCGCCGCGTCGAGCATCTGCCGCGGCACCCGGGCCTCCGGCGGCAGCAACGACCCGGCGGTCTCCACGTTGAGCCGGATCGTCGCGAGGACGGGGCCGAGACCGTCGTGCAGTTCGCGCCGCAGCCGCCGCCGTTCGTCCTCCCGGCCGGCCACCACCCGTTCCCGCCCGGCCCGCAGCCCCTCGCACAGCCCGGCGTCGCGGATGACGGGGGCGAGCCGGGCGGCGAGGAGTTCGAGCACGGCGCGGTCGTCCTCGTCCAGACCGGCCGCGCCGACCGTAAGGCGGCCGACGCACTCGCCGTGGTACCGGAGGTCGACGGTCGCGCCGTCGGCGGACGCCCCGCCCGCGCGGGCGAGTTCGCGGAAGCCGCGCGGCGTCCGCACCGTCAGGGCCGCGGCGTGCATGCGCAACCCGCGGACGAGGACGTCGCACACGGCCCGGGCCGCCTCGCCCGGCGCCCGGCGGCGGGCGAGTTCGTCGCCGAGCGAGCGCAGTCTGCCGTACGGAAAGGCCCGGCGGCCGTACGGCAGCAGGTCGGCGGTGCGCAGCAGCCGCCGGACGGCCGGCGGGGGCGACGAGGGTGACCAGGCCCGAGGCCACGGCCGCGGCGGTGACGCGCGAGGTCGCGAACCCGTCCGTCAGCAGCGCGCACAGCCCGCCGTAGAGGCGGGAGAGGGCGAGGCCCAGCACGAGGGTGACCACGGCGGGCCGCACCAGGCGGTCGGGCCGGACGGGGTCGGCGGCGCAGACGAGGGCCACGGCGAGGGCGGCGGCCACCGCACTGCCCGGCAGCCCCCAGTACGCACCGCACGCCAGCAGCAGGACCACGAGCCGGTGCCGGGCGACGCCCCGGGCCCGTACCGCGCACGGGACGAGCCAGGCCAGCACCGCGAGGGCGAGCGCCTGCGGCAGCCAGGGGAAGCGGTCGGCGAAGGACGGGGACGCCAGGGCACTGCCGTAGACCACCACCGCCGCGGCGGTGACCGCTCTCCGGACCGGCGACGGGGGCTCGGCCCCGGCGAACCAGAGCGGAAGGAGCGCGAACGCGCCCTGCCCGCCGAGCGCCCCCCGGCACTCGTCAGGAGCGGGATCCAGCCGGGCGGCAGCGGACCCGCGACCGGGGACGCCGCCGGCCCGTCGAGCGCGACGGCGAGCACGTACAGCCCCATAAGGGCGGAGACGGCGAACAGGGCGCGGGCGAGCGGCCGCCGCTCCGGGCGGCGGCCGCGCAGGACGGACACCCCCGCGGCCAGGAAACAGCCGGCCGTCACCAGATCGCGGCCGGTCCGCAGGAGTTCGGCCGGGCCGCCGCCGAGCGCGGCCAGGGCGAGCGCGGCCACGGCGGGGACCAGGCACAGTCCGGCGAGGCAGTGGCCGGCAAGGGCCGCCGGTCCCCCGCCCCTTGAGGACGGGGCGGCGGGGACAACAGGGGCGAGTGAGCCGTTCAGTGACACAGGGTATGTATGCGCTCAAAGTTGGGCGATCAATCCTTGTCGGACCTCCGCACCGTTTTGCTTCGAACGGAAGATCGGGTAACGTTCTGCCCGCGCCGCTAGCTCAGTTGGTTAGAGCGACTGACTCTTAATCAGTAGGTCCGGGGTTCGAGTCCCTGGTGGCGCACGGGAGTTCAGGGCCCTGCCGGTCACATCCGGCAGGGCCCTGACGCGTTCTCAGCCCCCGGGGTAGATCCGCTCCAGCGCCTGCCAACCGCTGTCGCGCTCGCGCACGGCCTCCTCCGCCCGCCCGCCGCCGCGCAGGCCGAAGAGCCGTTTGGCGAACAGGAGATAGCCGACCACGGCCAGGTTGATCAGCAGAGTGCAGACCTTCAAGGCGCTGACGTGCCCGGTCAGCTCGTAGACCTCGGGGACGAGCAGCACGCTCGTCGCGACGAAGGTGAGGTACTCGGCCCAGCGCGCCGCGCGCCACAGCCCGATCGCCTCCACGCCCTCCAGCACGGCGTACGCGGCGATCACCAGGCCGATCGCCCACAGCGTGCGGTCGTTCGCGGCGAACGCCCGGTCCAGATCGCCGACGAGGCCGTGCCCGCGGACGCCGCTGGGGCCGCCGACGCCGTTCTGCAGGTCGTCGACGACCCGGTAGAAGGGCCCCCGGAGCCGCCGGCGCTCGTGGGCGAAGAGGAAGACGGCGACCGCCAGCACGCCGAGGACCACGAAGTGCACCAGCCGGTCGATCGCGATCAGCCGCAGCACGTAGCGGTCCCGCAGCGGCCTGCCGCGGAGCGGGAGTTCGATCTCCGCGCGCCCCTCGGGGACCTCGCGCCCGGGCCGGTCCGGCGGGGGCAGCGGCAGCCACGCGTCGCAGCGCAGACAGCGGTGCCAGCGGTGGCCGTCGGGGTGTCTCGCGCACCAGGAGCGCGTCGTCGGGGCGGACGCGGGCGGCGTCGGTGCCGACGAGGCGGTGGCCGTGGAGCGCGCACTCCAGCAGTTCGTAGCCGATCCTGCGCCGCCGCGGCCGTACGCCCGGAGCGGGCACCAGGCCCGGGGAGTCCGCCACCGATGTCCCCCTTCGTTCCCTCCGCACAGGATTATGGCGATCCACCCCCGTCCCCTGCACCGCATATCACACGTGAGTGATCTCTCTCTTTTCTCCTCCTCCGTTTTGTACTCCTCCTGTGTTTTGTCCTAGTTTGCTGCTATTCTTTTGTGTGTTGAGAGAGATCACTCACGTGTGATAGTGCGTGCAGGGACGGGGTGGATCGCATAATCGCTTCGTGCGGAGTGGGAACGAAGGGGACATCGGTGGCGGACCACTCCCCTGGCGCCTGATGCCCGCTCGGCGTACGGCCGCGCGCGGCGCAGGTATCGGCTACGAACTGCTGGAAGTGCGCGCTCCACGCCACCGCCTCGTCGGCACCGACGCCGCCCGCCGTCCGCCCCGACGACGCGCTCCTGGTGCGCGAGACACCCGACGGCCACCGCTGGCCACGCTGTCTGCGCTGCGACGCGTGGCTGCCGCTGCCCCCGCCGGACCGGCCCAGGGCGCGAGGTCCCCGAGGGGCGCGCGGAGATCGAACTCCCGCTCGCGGCCAGGCCGCTGCGGGACCCGCTACGTGCTGCGGCTGATTCGCGATCGACGGCTGGTGCACTTCGTGGTCCTCGGCGTGCTGGCGGTCGCCGTCTTCCTCTTCGCCCACGAGCGCCGGCGGCTCCGGGGGCCCTTCTACCGGGGTCGTCCGACGGACCTGCAGAACGGCGTCGGCGGCACCAGCGGCGTCCGCGGGCACGGCCTCGTCGGCGATCTGGACCGGGCGTTCGCCGCGAACGACACGCACGCGCTGTGGGCGATCGGGCTGGTGATCGCCGCCGTACGCCGTGCTGGAGGGCGTGGAGGCGATCGGGCTGTGGCCGCGCGGCGCCGCTGGGCCGAGTACCTCACCTTCGTCGCGACGAGCGTGCTGCTCGTCCCCGAGGTCTACGAGCTGACCGGGCACGTCAGCGCCTTGAAAGGTCTGCACTCTGCTGATCAACCTGGCCGTGGTCGGCTATATCTCCTGTCGCCAAACGGCTCTTCGGCCCTGCGCGGCGGCGGGCGGGCGGAGGAGGCCGTGCGCGTGAGCGCGACAGCGGTTGGCAGGCGCTGGAGCGGATCTAACCCCGGGGGCTGAGAACGCGTCAGGGCCCTGCCGGATGTGACCGGCAGGGCCCTGAACTCCCGTGCGCCACCAGGGACTCAGAACCCGGACCTACTGATTAAGAGTCAGTCGCTCTAACCAACTGAGCTAGACGGCGCGGGCAGAACGTTACCGATCTTCCGTTCCGAAGCAAAAACGGTGCGGAGGTCCGACAAGGATTGATCGCCCAACCTTTTGAGCGCATACATACCCTGTGTCACTGAAACGGCTCACTCGCCCCTGTGTCCCCGCCAGCCCCGTCCTCAAGGGCGGCCGGGGACCGGCGGCCCTTGACCGGCCACTGCCTCGCCGGACTGTGCCTGGTCCCCGCCGTGGCCGCGCTCGCCCTGGCCGCGCTCGGCGGCGGCCCGGCCGAACTCCTGCGGACCGGCCGCCGATCTGGTGACGGCCGGCTTTTCCTGGCGGCGGGGGTGTCCGTCCTGCGCAAGGCCGCGCCCGGAGCGGGCGGCCGCTCGCCCGCGCCCTGTTCGCCGTCTCCGCCCTTATGGGGCCTGTACGTGCTCCGTCGCGCTCGACGGGCCGGCGGCGTCCCCGGTCGGGGTCCGCTGCCGCCCGGCTGGATCCCGCTCCTGACGAGTGCGGGGCGCTCGGCGGGCAATGGGCGCGTTCGCGCTCCTTCGCTCTGGTTCGCCGGGCCCCGAGCCCCCGTCGCCGGTCCGGAGAGCGGTCACCGCCGCGGCGGTGTGTGGTCTACGGCAGTGCCCTGAGCGTCGCCCGTCCTTCGCCGACCGCTTCCCTGGCTGCCGCAGGCGACAGCGCCCTCGCGGTGCTGGCCTGGCTCGTCCCGTGCGCGCGGTACGGGCCCGGGGCGTCGCCCGGCACCGGCTCGTGGTCTGCTGCTGGCGTGCGGTGCGTACTGCTTGCCGGGCAGTGCGGTGGCCGCACGCCCTCGCCGTGGCCCTCGTCTGCGCCGGCGACCCCGTCCGCCCGAACCGCCTGGTGCGGCCCGCCGTGGTCACCCTCGTGCTGGGCCTCGCACCTCTCCCGCCTCTACGCGCGGCTGTGCGCGCTGCTGACGGACGGGTTCGCGACCCTCGCGCGTCACCGCCGCGGCCGTGGCCCTCGGGACCTGGTCACCTCGTCGCCCCGCGGCCGTCCGGCGGCTGCTGCGCACCGCCGACCTGCTGCCGTACGGCCGCCGGGCCTCCGTACGGCAGACTGCGCTCGCTCTCGGCGACGAACTCGCCCGCCGCAGGGCGCCGGGCGAGGCGGCCCGCGGCGTGTGCGACGTCCTCGTCCGCGGGTTGCGCATGCACGCGCGGCCCCTGACGGTGCGGGACGCCGCAGCGCTTCCGCGAACTCGCCGCGCGCCGGGCGGGGCGTCGCCGACGGCGCGACCGTCGACCTCCGGTACCACGGCGAGTGCGTCGTGCCCGCCTTACGGTTCGGCGCGGCCGGTCTGGACGAGGACGGACCGCGCCGTGCTCGAACTCCTCGCCGCCCGCTCGCCCCGTCATCCGCGACGCCGGGCTGTGCGAGGGGCTGCGGGCCGGCGGGGAAACGGGAGGTGGCCGGCCGGGAGGACGAACGGCGGCGGACTGCGGCGCGAACTGCACGACGGTCTCGGCCCCGTCCTCGCGACGCTCCGGCTACAACGTGGAGACCGCCGGGTCGTTGCTGCCGCCGGAGGCCCGGGTGCCGCGGCAGATGCTCGACGCGGCGCGCGTCGGCGCGGAGCACGGCCTCCCGCGAGGTACGCCCGCCTCGCCGACGGCCCTGCGCCCGCCGGACCGTCGACGAAACACGGCCCTCCCGGAGGCCCGCGCGCGCCTGGCCGCCCGCTTCTCGGGCGCCCACGTCTCGGCGGACGTCCCCGACACCGTCCCGTCCTGTCCGCGGCCTGCGAGGCGGCGGTGTACCGCGTCGCGGAGGAGGCGCTGACGCAGGCGGTGCGTCATGCGGGGGCGTCGACGGCGGAGCCTCCGGATGGTCGCCGGGGGCGGAGGAGGTGGTGGTCGAGGTGACGGATGACGGGACGGAGGACGGCGGCGGTGCGGGGGGTGGAGGAGTTGGCGGAGGAGGTTGCGAGGGTGGAGGTGCGGGGGTTGGTGGTGCGGGTGGTGTTGCCGGTGCGGGTGGGTTGTTGAGGGGGGTTTGCCCCGGCCCCGCCCTTTCACCGTTTCTCCGGGGCTCCGCCCCGGGGCCGCACCGCGCGGCGCGCGCGGCAGGGAGGGGCTCCGCCCCTGCACCCCGGCGGGGGCTTCGCCCCTGCACCCCGGCGGGGGCTTCGCCCCCTGCACCCCTGACCGGGCCCGAGCCCTGGGCCCCCTTTCGGGGTTCGAAATCAGCCCCGTCCGGCGCTTGAGGACAGCGCCCGGAGGGCGCTTCGGGGGCCAGGGGGCGGAGCCCCCGGCGGGGTGGCGCAGGGGCGCAGCCCCCTGCGCGGAAACGGTGAAAGGGCGGGACCGGGCGAACCCTCAACACCCCACCCGCACCGACACCGCCGGAGCAACCCGCACCACCCCCTCCCCAAAACCGCACGCCCCCAATACCCCTCCCAACCCACCATGCGCCCGCACCCACACCCGCAATCTTCCCTCCCCGCGACGGCAGTTCGGACAGCATCCGGTCGAACACCCGCGCGTGATACGCCACCGCACCCCCACCCAGCACACACACGTCCACCGCCGATCCGCCAGCTCCCCCCAACATGTGCCCGCAGCAACATCCCCGCGTCGTGGCAGAAGGCGACGTCGTCCTCGAAGACGAGCACATGCGAAAGCCCGCGCCGCCGCGCCTGTTCCACCGCCCGCCGGTGGGACAGCGCGTGCCCGGGCCGCCGGATCGCCGGCCACGACCGCGGCCGGCAGCCGGCGGACGATCCCGTCGGCGCCCAGCCGCCGGAAGTGCCGGGACGCGGCGACCCAACGGAACGGCTCCGCATCGGAGTTGACGCAGAACACCGCGTCGAAGTAGTCCAGCGCATGCCCCCGCTCCGCCGCATGCTCCGCCACCCACCCGTCGACCGCGTCCCCGTACACCTCACGGCAGTGGTCGACGACCGGTTCCACCGCCAGCCCCGCCCTCCTCCCACGCGAGGAGCCGGTCGCGGCACAGTGCGGCCGGATCGGAAGCGACGGGGAGGGCGGACCGGCGGCGCGTCCAGCGGAGGAAGGGCAGGCACAACACCCGCGCCCCCGCCGCCCGGTACTTCTTGTGCAGGTACCCCTCCTCCGCGCCGTGCCCCGCAGCCGCGGGTTGAAGCCGGCCCACGCCTCCCGTCGGCAGGCGAACAGCCCCAGATCCTGCATGCCGATCTCGAACGGCGGCGCGTCCGCCTCCGCACCGCGCGGGTCGCAGCCCCACGTCCCGAACGAGGCGCCGTCGAACACCGGGTCCCGGTGCGTGTGCACGGTGCACAGGTCGTCCTCAGCAGGGGGCCCCTGGAGCAGATCGCGCGCACGGGACGCGCGTCGGCGAAGGAGAGGAGGCGGGCGACCGCGCCGGGCACCAGCAGCCACCCGGAGTTCCCACGCACAGCACCCACTCGGTGCGGGCCTCGCGGACCGCCAGGTCCCGCAGGGCCGAGCCGCGGACCCGGTCGCAGGAGGTGTACCGCAGCCAGGGGAGCCGCGCAGGGCGGACGCGGCGGGGGCGTCCGGGTCCCGTGGACGACGAGGAGTTCGCAGCGGGGCGGCGGCCTCGGGGTGGTGGAGCCGGAGGGCCAGTGCGGTGAAGTACGCCGCTGTGTGGCCGTCGTCGGGGACGGTGACGGCGACCGTCAGCAACGGGGTCACCGGGCGGCCGCGCCGAGCCGCCGTGGAAGGCGAAACCGGCTGTCCAGCAGCTTCGCGGACGGGCTGGTCACGGGCCGGACCCTGTACCAGGCGTCGGAGGGGAAGAAGACGAGGGAGTCGTGGTCGGGCTGGACGTCCCGGAAGGACTCCGCGATGCCCGGCAGCCCCTCGCGGACCGCGCTGTCGAAGATCCGCGTCTGGCCGCCGGTGAACCCGCGCGGTCTGCGGTGCAGGTGGTAGAGGAAGGTGATCCGGCCCGGGTCGCCCGAGCCCGAGCCCGAGCCCGTGCCCGCGCCTGTGCCTGTGCCTGTGCCCGCGCCCGAGGAGTCCCGTACCGGCGCCTGCTGTGCCTGCTCGTGACCGGCGAGTTCGTTGTGCATGGTGAGGCCGAAGGAGACCCGCGCGTCCGGCACCGGATCCCCAGCAACGTCATCGCCAGTGGCGCCAGCCGCGTCACCGCCGCCGCCAGGGAGGGGAACCGCGCCGTCTGGTCCGCGCAGCGCCAGACCGGCGGGATGCCCGCCTCCGCCTCCGCGCCCCGGTCCCGTACCTCGGTCATCAGCGCGTGGCAGCCCTCCTCCCAGCAGCCGGTCCGGCCGCGGCCGCGCCCAGCACGTCGTCGAACCGGCACCACGGCGTCGCCACCACCACCGCCGTCGTGGCCGTCGCCCCCCGGAGGGGCGGCCTCCGCCACCCCCACGTTCTCGGTCATCGCTGCACCTCCGCGTCCGGTCCCGGGCATGCGGCAGGGGTACCACCGGGCGTACGGCGCGAAACGACCGTGGCGACGGACGAACCGTCGGGGGCCACGATGAACAGTGCGCCACCAGGGACTCGAAACCCCGAACCTACTGATTAATGAGTCAGTCGCTCTAGCCAACTGAGCTAGCGGCGCGGGCAGAAGGCTACCGATCTTCCGTTCGAGTCAAAGCCGCAGCTCAGGAGGGCTGTGACCCCCTACCCGTCATACTTCGGGGCTACTCCGGGAAGCCCCCCGCAGCGGGACGCCGACCACACGGCCCGGTTTCTAACGTCCGTACCGAACACCCCGAGAACAACGGTACGGAAGGCCCCCCGATGACGCCCCGCCCACCCGCACGCCGTGCGCGCCGCACCCTGCTCGCCGCACTCGTCGCCGCCTCCGTGGCCGTGCCCGTGGCGGCCGAGGCCCGGCCCTCCGCCGTCCCGGCGCCCGCGCCGACCGCCCTGCCGTCGTTGCGGTCCGTCACCCCGCCGCCCTCGACGGCCGTTACGCCGCCGTCCGCCGGGACATCCTGGCGGCGGAAACGGGCGGCCGACGCCCACGGCGACCACCGGCGCGCCGCCGCGCTGGAGGTCATGGCCGGGCCCGGCCGGCACTTCCTCTCCTTCGACGGCCGCGACGGCGGCCGGTCCGCCGAGGTCGTCGGCGACCTGTCCCGGCCGACCGGATCGCCGTGCTGGTGCCCGGTCGGACACCGGCCGGAGAAGTACGGGCGGCTGCGCGCCGGCGCGACGGCCTCGCACGGAACGGCTCGGCGCGCGGTCGCCGTCCGTCGCCTGGCTCGGCTACCGCACCCCCGGCCCACGGCGAGCAGCCGAGGTGCTCAACCCCGGCCGGGCGGACATGGCAGCCGGTGAACATGCGCACGTTCGTCGCGGGTTGCGGACGGCCGCACCCCCGCGCCCGACACCCTCGGTACTGTGCACACTCCTACGGACTTCGGTGGTCTGCGGCGGCCGCTCCGGGCTCGACATGTCCGCCGACCTCGGTCCTCTACGGCAGCCCCCGGCACACGGCGCCCCCGACGTCCGCCGCCTGCACACCGGGCCCACCGTCTGGGCCGGCCGCGCCACCGGCGACTGGGTCGGCGACGTGCCGCACACCCGCCTCGAACTGCCCTTCACCACCCCTCGGGTTCGGCACCGACCCGGTGTCGCCCCGCCTTCTTCGGCGCCCACCCTCTTCGCGGCGGGCGACGGCGGCCCACAGCGACATATCTGAAGCCCGGATCGTCCCCCTGGACAGCATCGCCCGCATCGTCACGGGCACGCGTGCGTGAACCTCGTCCCGGCGCATCGACGCCAGCGGACCCACGCCCGGCCCGCGACCGCGCCCTCGACGCGCTGCGCGACGCTTCGCCATCCTCGGCGTAGTGCTCGGCCACTGCTGGTCACCGCGCTACGTGACCGACAGCGGCACGCTGCGCGCCGTCAGCCCGCTGACACGCCATTGCCCGCCCTCACACCCGTCTCCTGGCTGCTCCAGCCGCTGGCCGTCCTTCTCATGGTGGGCGGGCGGGTGGCCGCCGCGAGTCACGCCTCCGGCGCGTGCCCTACCGGCGGTGGCTCGGGGTCCGGCTGTCCCGGCTGTTCGGCCCGGTCGTCCGCCGTGACCGCCGTCTGGTCGGCGGCGGCCGGGGCGATGCTGGCCGCCGGACGTCGTGGGAGACGCTGCTACGCGCTGCTACAAACTGGTGCTCTCCCCGCTGTGGTTCCTAGCTCGTCCTCGCCGTGCTCACGGCGGCGACCCCGCTCGTCGCGCGGCTGCACCCGCTCTGGCCCGTTCGCCGTCGTCCTCCTCGTCGACCTGGTCCGCTTCGGCCTCGACGCGCGCGATCTCGGCTGGCTCAACGTGGCGGCGGCGGCTGGCTCGTGCCGTACTGCCTCGGTGGCCGCACCCCCGTCCCGGGGCAACCGGCGGGCTGGGCGCTGCTGTTCGGCGGGGCCGCCGCCACCGCCGCGCTCGTGCTGTGGGCCGGGGTACCCCGCGCCATGGTCGGCGTCCCCGGCGCCCGGATCTCCAACCTCAACCCGCCCACCCTCGCCGCCGTCACCTTCGGCCTCGCCCAGTGCGGGGCGGCCCTGCTGCTGCCTCGGCCCGCCTGCGCCGCGTGCTGCGCCGGCCCGCCGTCTGGGCGGCGGTGGCCCTGCTCAACCTCTCCGCCCATGACCGTCTTCCTCTGGCACCAGACCGCGATGATGGCGGTCACCGCCCTCGGCTCCCTCGCCGGCCGGCCGCCCCTGCCCGGACTGCACACCCTCCCGACGGGCCGGGACTGGGTGCTGGCCCGGCTGGCCTGGCTGCCGTGTTCGCGGCGGCGCTGCGCTGGTGTGCCGGTCCGCCTTCCACATCCACGAATTGCGACGTCCCGCCGGTGCACAGGAGGTACGACATGTCTAGGGTGACTCCTGTGAAACGGGGGGACAGAAGAGGTACCAAGGAACAGGCAGTCGCGCCGCGCTGCGCGCGATACCGCGTACCCTGCGCACGGATCTGTTCACGCTCGCGCGCGATCCCATGCCGCGCTCCGTCTGGCTGGGCCCGCTGCCGCACATCCATGTGATGCTGCTCGCGCCCTCCTGGCCCTCTACAACGCCAACGAGAACGCGCACATCCTCGGCGCCGGACTCGACCGTGGCACTCCTCACCGCGCTCCAGTCCGTCCCCGTCGTCCTCGCCCTCTCCCGTCCCGCCCCGCCTGGTGGCTGTCGGCCTTCGCCCTGTCCCTGACCGGGGTGCTGGCGGACGAGCCCGGGCCAGGGTGACCGTCTGGTGGCCCTGGACCGTGTCCGCGCTCCTCCTGCACACACCTCGTCCTGCTTCTGCTCGACGCTGCGGGTCCGCCCCCTCGCGGCGGTCGTGGCGTGTGCCGTCACCCTGCTCGCGGGAGCCGCCGGCATCGTGCTCGACGCGGGGCGCCGTCCGCAGGCCACCACCTGGGCCGCACTGATCTTCACCCTGGCCGTCGTGCTCGGCTCCTCGCTGCGCCAGGGCGGTGGGCCCGCGCACCCGCCTCACCGAGCAGCAGGAACTCACCGCCGAGGAACGGGCCCGCCGCACCCTCCTGGAGGAGCGCGGCCGCATCGCGCGCGAACTGCACGACGTCGTCGCCCACCACATGTCCGTCGTCTCCATCCAGGCGCAGGTCGTCCCGCACCTCGTCGAGAACCCCTCCCGGAGCTGCGGGAGAATCTCGCCGCCATCCGCGGGAGCGCCGTCGAGGCACTACCGAACTCCGCCGCGTCCTGGGCGTCCTGCGCGGAGCGGACGGCCCGTCCGAGGCGCCGCAGCCCACCCTCGACCCAACTCGACGACCTGGTCGCCACGGTGCGCGGCGCCGGAGTCTCCGTCACCACCGCCACCACCGGCCCCGTACGGCCGCTCTCGCCCGGCGTCGAACTGTCCGCCTACCGCATCGTCCAGGAAGCCCTGAGCAACGCGATGCGGCACGCGCCCGGCGCGGCGGTGCGCGTCGAGGACGGCGTACGCGCCCGGCACCCTCGCCGTCCCGCATCACCAACTCCGCGCCCGAGCGCCCGCAACCGCCCCTCGCCGAGGCGCCGGCCACGGGCTCCTCGGCAATGCGCGAACGCGCCGCCATGCTGCGGCGGCGACCTCGCCACCGGCACCGCCGACGGCGGTTACGAGGTCACGCCGTCCTCGCCCACTGCTCATCCCACCGAGGACACCCGTGACGACCATCCGGCGTGCTCATCGCCGACGACCAGGGTGATGGTCCGGCAGGGCTTCTCCGATGCTGCTCGATGACGAGCCAGGCATCGAGGTCGTCTGGCCAGGCCGTGGACGGCTCGACGCCGTCGGCAAGGTCGCCGAACTCGCCCCCGACGTCGTCCTCATGCGACATCCGGATGCCCGTCCTCGGCGGCATCGAGGCCAACCGCCGCCTATCACCGGCCCCCGCCGACGCCGCGGTCAAGGTCCTCGTCATGACCACCTTCGACCTGGACGAGTACGTCTACGAGGCGCTGCGCGCCGGTGCTCACGGCTTCCTCCTCAAGGACGCGTCCGCCGAGGAACTCGCCCAGGCCGTACGGGTCGTGGCCGACAGGTGACGACCTGCTCGCGCCGAGTCGTCACCAAGCGGCTCATCGCGAGTTCTCCCGGCTGGGCGCGTACACGACCGCGAGCCCCGCTGAAGGAGCGGGTCGGCGCCCTATGACCGAGCGCGAGACGGAGGTCCTGTCGCTGGTCGTCCCAGGGGCTGTCCACGCCGAGATCGCCGAGCGGTCGTCGTCGCCGAACAGACCGTGAGAGACGCAGTCAAGCCGGATCCTGCTCAAACTCGGCCTGCGGGGACCGACGCAGGCGGCCGTCTTCGCGTACGAGACGGTGCCTGTGTCCGGCCCGCGGGCCACTGATGGCACCCGGTGGGGACGGTTCACCCCGCACACTGACCGCATGTGGATGCAGACCAGCAACGCCCGTGGCGGGTGCTCGCCCTCCTGACGACTGCGTGCCCGGGCGACACTACATGGCCGGTGGTCACCACAACGCGCCATCGCCTCCGCCGGGCGGACGCTCCCTACGTCGGCCGCAGGGTGTCACGACGGACATTGGCTCGTCCGGGGAGCCGGCGAAGGGCGCGCGGCGCCCGTAACGTGTCCGGGCCTGGTGACGAACGTGCCTCAACCCCAAGACCGCCGTGTTCTGCACGGGCCTGCTGCCGACCCTGGCCCGACGGGCACGTCCACGGCTCTGGCGGCATGCGGGCCTGCTGGTCCTGCTGCACGCTGGTGCCGTACCATGGACTGGCGCGGCGGCTATGTGTACAGTGCTGTCTCTGCGGGCGCGTCCGTGTCTCGACAACAGTCCAGCCGCTGCTGCGAGCGCGCGTTGTGAACCGGGTGACGGATGCGTACGTCGTCCCGCGATCGGCTCGGCAGTGCGGGATCGCCACCGAGGCTGCGCTGCTGACGACCTCGCCGCCGTGCTCGCTCGCTCAGATCCTCGCTCGCGGTCCTTCCACGTACTACAGACGAAGATCGCCCACGTCGGGGATGCCGGCATATAATAAACAAGAGATCGTGACGCGACCGATGGGAGGTCGTGCGCACCGGCCGCGATGATGTCCGCGCCGACGTGCGCGGAGATCCTGCGAGAGCGCCTCTGTACGACGTCCGGCACCTGCAGATCGTCGCCGTGATCTTCCAGCAGAGACGCGAATATCCGCCTCGCGGCCGCTCTATCAGGAAGAACGGTAACCGACGGCCCAGCGACGGCGCACCTCGCGCGGAAGCTGCACATCGCACTCCAGCTGCCCCGTGCAGATCTGTTCGTAGACAGGCGATCGACTCCTCGAATGATCGCAGGACACCCACCTTAGCGTGAAGTACACAGAATGTTGCATGGAGCCAGGCTAGTTGTCCGGACACGGCGGTGTGCGGTGTGAAGGACGGCCTCATGAGGAGCAACGGCGCGTGGCTCGGGCACGGCCAGTTCGTAGCCGATGCGGCGGCGCAAAGAGTCCTCCGCGAGCGGATTCACCCGTACACGGGGACGGCCTCCGTCCCGCGGATGGGGCCGATGCAGATCCGCGGAAGGAACACGTCGAAGAGGCGGACAGTCGGGAAGGCAGGTCTCTCCGGCAGCCGCCGTCACCCGCACGCCCGCATCCTGCGGCGGCCCACCGCCCCCGTCTGCGAGAGTGGACGAAGAAACGCGCCACGCACGGCACAGACGAGGTGCGACACAGGAATGCAGCAGGGCTGGCTCCACACCACCGTCCGCCGCGGCGAGCCAGCGCGCTGGGACCCGCACTTCTCCCCGGGTGCCCCTGTCAGGCGCACTCCGCACGCGTTGGCATCCGATGACTGGCCGAACGATCCTCGTCTGGCGGCGACGTGACCGATGCAGCGCATAGAGCCCTCGGCACCACGGCACACAAGCGCCGCCCTCTCGCGCCGTACGGCCGGGGCTCTGCGCGTGTAGCATGTACGCGGCGCGTGCGTCGCAAGGCGGAGTTCCGGCGGGATCGTCACGTACGCCGCGCCGGCGCCCCGCGGCTTAGCGCTGGCGCAGCGTGTATCGCGTCCGGCCGGCGGGGAGTGCTGCTGCACTAGCTTCCGGCACGATCGCGCGCCGTGGTTGACGCACGCGCGCTCGCCCGCCTCGCGGGGCGGCTGGCATATACCAACGTGCCCGTACCGGCCGAGTGCGGGCGGCGTCCGCGACCCGTTTCGCCTGCTGGAGACACGTGCGTCGGGGTGGGCATGGATCACGGACCGAAGGGGGGAAGACCGCGGATATCCATCGTGCTGTCTGGTCGCCGACGACACGACTCAGGCACCGGGGGGGGTGGCGCCGTGCCCCGCAAGATCCTTGCACGAGGATATGGAGGCCGCGGCCAGCCGAGGGAACATCACGTCGTCAGCAAGCGACGAGGAACCTGGCGGGGACGGCCGGCACACGAACCCCAGCACGGCAACCGTCTATCGTCGGCCCACGCCGAGATTATCCGCGGCCGCGTACGTCGCCTCACCTAGTCATCGCCGGGGACCATGACCCCGACCAGCCTGGCCCGCCGTGCCGTCGGACGCATACTTTCCCCGGGCCGCCCCGGCCCGTCCATGCGCACCCGCGCCCTCTCCGTTCCTTACTAGCCCTGACAGCGGGCCGAGCTTCCGCCGCCCGTCGCCGGGGCAGCTCTGTAGGGCCCTCATCCTGCGAGGCCCCTTTCCCCCGTGCGGCCCGGTCGAGCGGCCGCCGCCGGCTGTACGCGGCGCTGGGCGTCGCGGCACCGGGAGCGGACCCCCGCCGCTGGGGTTGCTCAGCCTGCCCCCCGCAGACGGGCCCGCCTTATACGCGACCGTCGGCCGTATACGCTGCGCGAAGCCTGCTGGCCCGACCGCCGCGATCACCGACTCCGTCGACCTGGAGGAACCGCCTGGACCGCAGTGCTCGCCGGCCCCGCTCCCCGGCGGCCACCGGTTCGGCGACGAGCCGGACGCCAGCTGTCGCGTCCGCTGCTCCAGCGCTGTCGTGTTCCTCTGAACCCACCGGACGATCTGTCGCCGGTGAAGGGAGTCCCATCGACATGGTGGGTGCGTACCCCGGTCCGCCCTGCGCTGCCGGGACGTTCGCCCCGTGCGCTGGACGCCCTCGGTGCGGCGTTCAGCCGTAAACCTGGCCGGCGCTGAGCGCCCACCGTCGATGAGCCTGGCTCTCCGCCCACCGAGAACGAAGCCTCTCGATGACCGAGCAGACCGAGCGCCCCCTCGCGGGGCCCGCGCACCCACGTGGCGAGACCCGTATCTGTCCCCCCGGTCCGTTACGCCGACCGCCTCAACCGCCCCGCTGCCGGCGGTCCGCGCCTTCGCCCGGCCTTCGCCCGGGAGAGGGACGGCTGCGTCTCCTCGGCCGCCTCCCT
>NZ_BAAAXZ010000116.1:0-25208 GCF_039535865.1 Streptomyces thioluteus | reverse complement strand
GGTGAGCAGTGACCGGATCCACCGGAGAGCTGCAACGCCGGTCTGGGCAAGGGCCCGGGGCGGCTGGTTGCGTGTCCTCCCCCCTGTGGGTGTACGGGGTGTCACGGTGGGGCCGCGCCGAGCGTCGCCGGTCGATCACGCACGCAGATGGCTCTGCCATTTCGGGCATGCGCCGCCTGGCGTACTCGCTGTCGGCCGACCTCCCCGGGTCGTCCGCGGTCGTGTTACCGCGCTCTCATCACGTACTCGATGGAGCGAGGGCGGGGAGGACGGCGCGGCTGGGCGGGCGCTGGTGTGCTGTGTGTTGCTGAGCTGGTCCGGTGTGCTCACGGTGGTGACGGACGCTGGGGACCTTCCTCGTCCCCGTGCGACCGGTGTGGTCGGACTACGGGATGGGTATCTGTTCTTCCGTGATCCCATGCCGGTGACGGCGATGGTGTGGTTGCGGAGGGCGGCTGCGGCCCGGTAGGGCCGCACCGCACAGCGCATTTTTTGCCCCTGGCCGCCTTTTCACCGTTTCTCACCGCGGCTCGCGGGCGTTTGTCCCTCAAACGTGACGGGCTGATTCAGCCCGTCCGGCGTTTGAGGACAGCGCGCGCAGCGTGCTGCTGCCGGAACGGTGAAAGACAAAGGCGGGCCAGGGGCAGAACCCCCCGAGATCAGCCGTAGTCGCGTACGCCGGCGTACCACCCGTGCTTCTCAGTGTCACCCACACCTTCTCTGACGCCCGTCCGGGCATAGCCCGACCACCGGCACACCGCAGCGCGACCCTCGCTCCGGCGCCTTACGGCGACTGGACAGCCGGGTCCCCGTACGGAGTGCTCGCGCGCGTAGGCGCTCCTCGACGGCGGTCAGCAGCCGTCCCCCCCAACCCGTGCCGCAGCAATCCGCGGGTGCACGATGAGCGCCGGCCAGCGTCGCCGACCGGACGGTCGACCGGAGGCGCGGACCGAGCCGACGACCCTCGTCGCGACGAGCCGGGCCACCAGGAGACATTCGGCGGCCAGTTCGGCCCGCAGCGCGGGCCAGGCTCTGGTGAGCGGTGTGCCGATGGAGTAGTCGCCGTATGAGCTCAGCCTCCCCTGGTATCAGATGGATTGGAGCGTTGATGGATCTGTTCGGGCGTCGTCCCCGCAGGCCGTCGCGATGGTCACAATCAGCCCATGTGCGCATTGCCTCCCCTGGTCGCCTCCCGTGGCGCGTGTTGACTATACGCTCCTTTCCCCCTTCCCCCGGGGTCAGGAAACCGCAATCGCCGCGGTGGAGCATTCGCGCAGGCATCCCAGCAACGGGAACGGATTGGGCCCCAGAGATCCTTGTGAGATACCAACTCCCCTGCGATTTCCGGCTAGGTCGGATCGCCGGAGGAGAGCAGTCCCGCATCAGGCCGGGGCAGCGCCCCGGGCACCGCCGGACCGCCGGCGCGCAGTTCCCGCGCCCGACTCGTCTCCGGCCAGCACGGCGCGTTCGACCCCGGAGTCGCGAGGGTCGGCCGGTTCGTCGGCGACCGGGTCGTAGGGCACCTCGCGCCCGGTGTGTGCCGGCGCGCGGCGCGGGCCTCGCCCGTACCGCGGCGCGTAACCGCCGCCCCCGGGTCCCGCTCCACCGGGGCGCGGTCGGCCCTCGCTCAGCAGCCGGACCCAGACGGCCTGGTTCGAGGTCGCCGCGTCCCACGCCGGCCGCGTGGGCCTCCGCGGCGCATTCCGCGCGCAACAGGCGGCGCAGCGAGGTGAGGGGAGGTCGTTTCGGTGTCATTTCCGGCGGGACGTGGGCCCGTGACGCGCCGGTTGCCGACGCGGAGGGGCGTCACCCTTCCGTGTCGGCAACCGTCGTGAGCTGACGCGTCAGCCCTTGCGTCCCGCCAGGAACGCGTCCCGCGCCAGCACCGCGGTGTCGCAGTTGTCCGAGAAGATGCCGTCGATCCCGGTGGCGAAGTACGTCTTGAAGGCGCCGAAGGCGTCGCCGTACGCGGCCGGGTCGGTGCCGCGACGGAAGTCGGCGGGCAGGAAGTTGTTCTCGTTGCGCATGGTGTACGGGTGGGAGGATCAGCCCGGCGCGTGGGCGTCGCGCACCAGCGTGGTGGGCTTGGTGAGCTTGCGTCCTTGTCCCGGGGGATGATCGTGTCGAGCCAGGGCCGATGCCGTCGGCGAAACCGGCGACCCACTTGAGGCCCTTGGGCGTGACCAGGTCGGCGGTGGTGCGCGGGTCCTTGGCCTCGACGAAGTCCCAGGGGCGGACGGGCAGGTCGTCCAGGAGCAGGATCTTGGGGCCGGCGACGCCGAGGCGGCCCAGCCGCTGGAGGCTGCTCGGCTCGAAGGACTGGAGGAAGGTGTGGCCGTCGCGGCCGGACCGCCCGTACCGGCGCAGCAGCTTGGCCAGCCGCTCCTCCAGGCCCAGGCCCAGCTTGCGGAAGTAGGTGGGGTGCTTGGTCTCCACGTGCAGCCAGACGCGCCGGCCGCGCTTGCGGCCCTGCTCGTCGGCCCCACTTGAGGACCTCCTCGAAGGTGGGCACGGACCAGCGGCCGTCGTACATGGTGTTGTGCTGGCGGAACTGCGGCAGGCGCTCCTTGGCGCGCAGCGTCTCAGCTCGGCGAGGGTGAAGTCCTCGGTGAACCAGCCGGTGTGGGCCTCGCCGTCCACGGTCTTGGTGGTCTTGCGGGAGGCGAACTCGGGGCGGGAGGAGACGTCGGTGGTGCCGGTGATGTCGTTCTCGTGGCGGCAGACGAGGTGACCGTCCTTGGTGGGGACGACGTCCTGCTCGATGACGTCCGCGCCGTTGTCCAGGGCGAACTGGTAGGAGCCGAGGGTGTGTTCGGGGCGGTATCCGCTGGCGCCCGCGGTGGCCGATGACGGTGGGCACCGGCAGGTCGCGGAAGTGGCCGCCGTGCCCGCGCCCGCGCGATGCGGCCGGGGCCGCCGGGGCCGCCGCCGCCGTGCCGGCACCCGCCGCCGAGGGCGACGGCTCCCGCGCCGAGGGCCGCCGCGGCCCCCAGTACCATCCGCCTGCCCGTCCGCTGCTCCTGCTGCATGTGATGTGCTCCTCGTAATGCGGGAGCCGGTGGTTCCGGCTCCTGTTCGGACGCGCAGATCGTAGGTGCGTCCGTCTTGCGTACAGAAGGCCTGTGCCGAAACGGAGTGAAAACTCACGTCAACACTGCGTATCGACTCGGTTAACCCGTTGTGCGAGGCTCTCGTACCCGCGAGTATCGTCCTCACGGCCACCCGGCCCGAGGGGCCTGCCCGGCCCGACCGCCCAGACACCGAACCCGGAGGATCCGTTGTCCCGCATCCTGCTCAAGGCGTTCCTCGGACTGCTCATCGCGCGTCCTGTACCGCCCCACGGTCGAGGGCATGGAGCGCATTCCCGGCAGCGGGCCGGTCATCCTCGCCGGGAACCACGTCACGTTCATCGACTCGCTCTTCCTCGCGCTGCTGGTCAAGCGCCAGGTGTTCTTCATCGGCAAGGACGAGTACGTGACCGGCAAGGGCCTCAAGGGCCGGCTGATGGCCTGGTTCTTCGGCGCGTCCGGGATGATCCCGGTGGACCGCGACGGCGGCCACGGCGGCGTCGCGGCCCTGATGACGGGCCGCCGGGTGCTGGACGAGGGCAACATCTTCGCCATCTACCCCGAGGGCACCCGCTCCCCCGACGGCCGCCTGTACCGCGGCCGCACCGGCGTCGCCCGGCTCGCGCTGATGACCGGCGCGCCGGTCGTCCCGTTCGCGATGGTCGGCACCGACAAGGTGCAGCCGAGCGGCAAGGGCCTGCCGCGCATCGCGCCGGTGACGGTGCGCTTCGGCGAGCAGCTGGACTTCTCCCGCTACGAGGGCATGGACCGCGACCGCTACGTGCTGCGCGCCGTCACCGACGAGGTGATGAGCACAGGGTGATGCAGCTGTCGGGCCAGGAGTACGTGGACGTCTACGCCACCAAGGCGCGGGCGTCGAAGGCCGCCTGACCCGACAACTCACCGGACAGCGCCGGGATCACGCCCCGCCGAGGCACCGCGGCTGGAAGCCCGGGTCGGCGGGGCCCTTGTGCTCCAGGGCGTTCAGCACCCACTGGTGGACGACCGGGTCCTTGGTGGCCTGGTCGTGCATGAACGGGTCGAGCGGGCACTTGTCCTGGAGCACGACGTTGGTCAGGTGCTCCTTCGGACCGGTCAGCAGGGCGCTGGTGTACGGGATGACGACCTCGTCGTGCCGGGTGGTGACGACGGTGTAGTCCGGCCCGGCCGGGGTCTCCTCGCCCTCGTTGAGCTTCTTCAGCAGGTCGGAACCGGCCCGCTGGTCGAGGCAGGACGGGCAGAAGGTGTAACCGGCCGGGATGGCCAGCGGGTTCTTCGTGCCGTGGTTGGAGGGGACGATGCCGATGAGGTCGTCCACCTTGTCGGCGCCGCCGAGGAACTTGACGTAGTAGCGGGGCATCATGCCGCCCTGGCTGTGGCCGACGATGTCGACCTTGGCCGCGCCGGTCGCGCCGCGCAACCGCCTCGACGAAGTCGCGCAGCTCCGCCGCCGCCTGCGGGATGGGGTCGGTCTCCATGTGGCCGTAGTTTGAAGGCGAAGACGCAGTAGCCGTTCTCCTTCAGCTTCGGGGAGAGCTTGGCCCAGTTCTCGGCCATCAGCTTGAAGGTGCCGTTGACCAGCACGACCGGCTCGGGGTGCGCCGAATCCGGCTTGCAGGACCAGTCGTTTGGCACCCTCGGCGGGATGTCGAGGATCGAGGCGGAGGCCGGGGCGGCCGACATGCCCGTGAAGGTGAGGGCGGCGGTGGCCGCGGCGGCGAGCAGCAGTCTCACTCTGGCGCGCAGACGCATGAGGGGGTTCCTTCCGCACGAGGAATCTCGAACCGTGTTCGGCAATACCGACCGGTAGCCGCGATATTTGCGTCCGCATAAGGATGCCGTCAAGAGAGCTTGCTCTCGGCAAATGTCACAGGGGCCGGGGGCTTGCCGCCCCGGCCCCTGTGGGGTTAGCTCATCCGAGCCCTGCGCCGCTCAGTGCGCTCGCACCTCGCTCAGTGCTCGGCCGCGCCCTCTTCCAGCCGCTGTCCGCGCAGCAGGAACCACGCGGCCACCGCCGTGCTCAGCAGCACCACCGCGCCGACGCCGGAGGCGATCCGCAGCCCGTCCACGAAGGCGTGCTGGGCCGAGGAGAGCAGCGCCGAGCCCGTGTCGGCCGGCAGCGTCACCGCCGCCTTGACGGCGCCGCCCAGCGACTCGTGCGCGGCGGGCCGCGGGGGCCTCCGGGACCCCGGCGGGCACCGTGAAGCCGCGGTAGACACCGGTGACGATCGAGCCGAGCAGCGCGATGCCGAGCGCCGCGCCCAGTTCGTACGCCGTCTCGGAGACCGCCGAGGCGGCGCCCGCCTGCTCCTTGGGCACGCTGGAGAGGATGACGTCGGCGGTGACGGTGAAGGAGAAGCCCGCGCCCACGCCGACGACCAGCAGCACCGCGCCCAGCAGCGGATAGGCGGTGCCGGTGGAGAGCCAGCCGAGCACCGCGAGCGCGGTGCCGATGGCCGCGAGACCTCCGGACACCACGCCCCGCACCGACCAGCGGCGGGCCGCCTGCCCGGCGAGCAGACCCGCCGTGACCGCGCGCCGATGGCGGGCCGGGAGTTCGGCCAGGCCGGCCTCCAACGGGTCGCGGTTCTGCACCAGTTGCAGGAACTGCGAGAGGAAGAAGACCAGCCCGGACAGGCCCAGGGACGGTCAGCAGGTCGGCCAGCACGGCCCCGGAGAAGCCCCGGTTGCGGAAGAGCCGCATGTCCAGCAGGGGCGCGGGCAGCCGCAGCTGGCGCCGGACGAACCAGACCAGCGCCGCCACACCGACCGCCGCCGCCGCGACACACCGACCTCCGGGCTCGCGCCGTTCGCCGCGCCCTCCTTGATCGCATAGACGACGGCCACGATGCCGGTCATCGACAGGACGACGCTCAGCAGGTCCCAGGGGCCTGGCGCCGGGTCGCGCGACTCGGGCAGCAGCTTGCTGCCGACCAGCACCAGCACGGCCATCACCGGCAGGTTGATCAGGAAGACCGAGCCCCACCAGAAGTTCTCCAGCAGGAACCCGCCGACCACCGGGCCCACCGCCGCACCGGCCGAGGCCATCGCGCCCCAGATGCCGATGGCGAGGCTGCGCTCGCGCGGGTCGTGGAAGAGGTTGCGGATCAGCGCCAGCGTCGAGGGCATCAGCGTCGCGCCCGCCACGCCCAGCAGCGCCCGGGCCGCGATCATCATCTCCGGGCTGGAGGCGTACGCGTTGAGCACCGAGACCGCGCCGAACGCCACGGCGCCGCACAGCAGCAGCTTCTTGCGCCCGATGCGGTCGCCCAGACTGCCCATGGAGACCAGCAGACCGGCGATGACGAAGGAGTAGACGTCACCGATCCACAGCAACTGGGTGCCCGAGGGACGCAGGTCCTCGCTGAGGAACGGCGTCGCCAGGCCGAGGACGGTGGCGTCCACGGCCCACCAGCAGTACGGCCAGGACCAGGACGGCGAGCGCCACCCAGCGCCCCCGGCCCGGCGCGTCCGGCCCCCTGGCCCCCGGCTGCCGCGTGATCGTTTCGCTGCTCACCGCTCCATCCTCCGCTGCGCACCGCCGAGCAGCAGCTCGGAGACCATCCGGGTGTGGTCCTTGGCGGCCACCCGGCCGTCCTGGACGGCCCAGGCACCGGCGCCGATCAGCCCGTAGAGCGCCTCGGTGAGCCAGGCCGGCGTGAGGTCGAGACGGAAGACGCCCTCCTCCTGGCCGCGCCGGAAGAGCGCCTGGACGCGGATGTCGAGCCGGTTCCAGCCCTCGTTGATGCCGGCCTCGTAGAGCTGGTTCTCGGTGAAGAGGAAGGCGAGGAAGCCGGCGACGGGCTCGGAGCGCGCGATCAGACGGCGTACGGCCTCGGCGGCGTCGCCCTCCTCCGGCCGGGCCTCGTCGAGGGCCCGCTCGAACTCGGCGATGCCGTGGTCCTCCAGGGCGCGCACCAGGGCGTCGCGGCCGGAGAAGTGCCGGTGGAGCGTCGCGCGGCTGACCCCGGCCGCCTTGGCGATCTCGTCCATGGAGGCCGTCGCCTTGCGGGTGAGCAGGGCCGCGGCGGCCCTCAGTACGTGTTCACGGTCGAGGCTCATGAGACGACGATAACCCGAATGAGACAGTGATGTCTCATTCGGGTCAATGTCGTCGCGTACGCGTCAGGACTGGCTCTTGTCCGCCCACTCCCGCTGGACGGCCAGGTCCGCCTTGACCTCCGTGAGCTGGACCGCGACCGCCGACGGGGCGGTGCCGCCGCGCCCGCTGCGGGAGGCGAGCGCGCCGGGCACGTCCAGCACGCCGCGGACCTCGGGGGTCAGGTGCGGGGAGATCGCGGCGAACTGCGCGTCGGTCAGCTCGTCGAGCTCGATGCCGTGCCGCTCGCACTCCTTGACGCACTCCCCGCCACCTCGTGGGCGACGCGGAACGGCACGCCCCGCCGCACCAGCCACTCGGCGATGTCGGTGGCCAGCGAGAAACCGGCCGGGGCCAGCTCCTCCATCCGCTCGCGGTGGACGGTGAGGGTCGCCATCATCCCGGTGAAGGCCGGCAGCAGGACCTCCAGCTGGTCGCAGGAGTCGAAGACGGGCTCCTTGTCCTCCTGGAGGTCCCGGTTGTAGGCGAGCGGCAGGGCCTTCAGGGTGGCCAGCAGACCCGTGAGGTTGCCGATCAGCCGGCCGGACTTGCCGCGCGCCAGCTCGGCGATGTCCGGGTTCTTCTTCTGCGGCATGATCGACGAGCCGGTGGAGAAGGCGTCGTGGAGCGTCACGAAGGAGAACTCCTTCGTGTTCCAGATGATCACTTCCTCGGCGATCCTCGACAGGTCGACGCCGATCATCGCCGTGATGAAGGCGAACTCCGCGACGAAGTCCCGCGCGGCCGTGCCGTCGATGGAGTTGCCCACCGAACCGCGCTCGAAGCCGAGGTCGGCGGCGACCGCCTCGGGGTCGAGCCCGAGGCTGCTGCCGGCCAGGGCGCCCGAACCGTACGGGGAGACCGCCGTCCGCCCGTCCCACTGCCGCAGCCGCTCCGCGTCCCGGGACAGCGCCTGGACGTGCGCGAGGACATGGTGCGCGAAGAGCACCGGCTGGGCGTGCTGGAGGTGGGTGCGGCCGGGCATCGCCACGTCCGCGTGCGCCTCGGCGAGGCCGACGAGCGCCTCCTGGAGGTCGGCGAGCAGCCCGCCGATGATCCGCGCGTGGTCGCGCAGGTACATCCGGAAGAGCGTGGCCACCTGGTCATTGCGCGAGCGGCCGGCGCGCAGCTTGCCGCCGAGCTCGGGGCCGAGCCGCTCCAGCAGGCCGCGCTCCAGGGCGGTGTGCACGTCCTCGTCGGCGACGGTGCCGGTGAAGGTGCCGTCCGCGACGTCCTTCTCCAGCCGGTCGAGGCCGTCGAGCATCCGCTCCAGCTCGTCGGCGGTCAGCAGGCCCGCCTTGTGGAGCACGCGGGCGTGGGCGCGGGAGCCGGCGATGTCGTAGGGGGCCAGGCGCTGGCCAAGCTGTCCGCGTCCGTCCACTTCGACTGGCGCCTGGCCCCCTACGACATCGCCGGCTCCCGCGCCCACGCCCGCGTGCTCCACAAGGCGGGCCTGCTGACCGCCGACGAGCTGGAGCGGATGCTCGACGGCCTCGACCGGCTGGAGAAGGACGTCGCGGACGGCACCTTCACCGGCACCGTCGCCGACGAGGACGTGCACACCGCCCTGGAGCGCGGCCTGCTGGAGCGGCTCGGCCCCGAGCTCGGCGGCAAGCTGCGCGCCGGCCGCTCGCGCAATGACCAGGTGGCCACGCTCTTCCGGATGTACCTGCGCGACCACGCGCGGATCATCGGCGGGCTGCTCGCCGACCTCCAGGAGGCGCTCGTCGGCCTCGCCGAGGCGCACGCGGACGTGGCGATGCCCGGCCGCACCCACCTCCAGCACGCCCAGCCGGTGCTCTTCGCGCACCATGTCCTCGCGCACGTCCAGGCGCTGTCCCGGGACGCGGAGCGGCTGCGGCAGTGGGACGGGCGGACGGCGGTCTCCCCGTACGGTTCGGGCGCCCTGGCCGGCAGCAGCCTCGGGCTCGACCCCGAGGCGGTCGCCGCCGACCTCGGCTTCGAGCGCGGTTCGGTGGGCAACTCCATCGACGGCACGGCCGCGCGGGACTTCGTCGCGGAGTTCGCCTTCATCACGGCGATGATCGGCGTCGACCTGTCGAGGATCGCCGAGGAAGTGATCATCTGGAACACGAAGGAGTTCTCCTTCGTGACGCTCCACGACGCCTTCTCCACCGGCTCGTCGATCATGCCGCAGAAGAAGAACCCGGACATCGCCGAGCTGGCGCGCGGCAAGTCCGGCCGGCTGATCGGCAACCTCACGGGTCTGCTGGCCACCCTGAAGGCCCTGCCGCTCGCCTACAACCGGGACCTCCAGGAGGACAAGGAGCCCGTCTTCGACTCCTGCGACCAGCTGGAGGTCCTGCTGCCGGCCTTCACCGGGATGATGGCGACCCTCACCGTCCACCGCGAGCGGATGGAGGAGCTGGCCCCGGCCGGTTTCTCGCTGGCCACCGACATCGCCGAGTGGCTGGTGCGGCGGGGCGTGCCGTTCCGCGTCGCCCACGAGGTGGCGGGGGAGTGCGTCAAGGAGTGCGAGCGGCACGGCATCGAGCTCGACGAGCTGACCGACGCGCAGTTCGCCGCGATCTCCCCGCACCTGACCCCCGAGGTCCGCGGCGTGCTGGACGTGCCCGGCGCGCTCGCCTCCCGCAGCGGGCGCGGCGGCACCGCCCCGTCGGCGGTCGCGGTCCAGCTCACGGAGGTCAAGGCGGACCTGGCCGTCCAGCGGGAGTGGGCGGACAAGAGCCAGTCCTGACGCGTACGCGACGACATTGACCCGAATGAGACATCACTGTCTCATTCGGGTTATCGTCGTCTCATGAGCCTCGACCGTGAACACGTACTGAGGGCCGCCGCGGCCCTGCTCACCCGCAAGGCGACGGCCTCCATGGACGAGATCGCCAAGGCGGCCGGGGTCAGCCGCGCGACGCTCCACCGGCACTTCTCCGGCCGCGACGCCCTGGTGCGCGCCCTGGAGGACCACGGCATCGCCGAGTTCGAGCGGGCCCTCGACGAGGCCCGGCCGGAGGAGGGCGACGCCGCCGAGGCCGTACGCCGTCTGATCGCGCGCTCCGAGCCCGTCGCCGGCTTCCTCGCCTTCCTCTTCACCGAGAACCAGCTCTACGAGGCCGGCATCAACGAGGGCTGGAACCGGCTCGACATCCGCGTCCAGGCGCTCTTCCGGCGCGGCCAGGAGGAGGGCGTCTTCCGTCTCGACCTCACGCCGGCCTGGCTCACCGAGGCGCTCTACGGGCTGATCGGCGCCGGTGCCTGGGCCGTCCAGGACGGCCGGGTGGCCGCCAAGGACCACACCCGGATGGTCTCCGAGCTGCTGCTCGGCGGTGCGCAGCGGAGGATGGAGCGGTGAGCAGCGAAACGATCACGCGGCAGCCGGGGGCCAGGGGGCCGGACGCGCCGGGCCGGGGGCGCTGGGTGGCGCTCGCCGTCCTGGTCCTGGCCGTACTGCTGGTGGCCGTGGACGCCACCGTCCTCGGCCTGGCGACGCCGTTCCTCAGCGAGGACCTGCGTCCCTCGGGCACCCAGTTGCTGTGGATCGGTGACGTCTACTCCTTCGTCATCGCCGGTCTGCTGGTCTCCATGGGCAGTCTGGGCGACCGCATCGGGCGCAAGAAGCTGCTGCTGTGCGGCGCCGTGGCGTTCGGCGCGGTCTCGGTGCTCAACGCGTACGCCTCCAGCCCGGAGATGATGATCGCGGCCCGGGCGCTGCTGGGCGTGGCGGGCGCGACGCTGATGCCCTCGACGCTGGCGCTGATCCGCAACCTCTTCCACGACCCGCGCGAGCGCAGCCTCGCCATCGGCATCTGGGGCGCGATGGCCTCGGCCGGTGCGGCGGTGGGCCCGGTGGTCGGCGGGTTCCTGCTGGAGAACTTCTGGTGGGGCTCGGTCTTCCTGATCAACCTGCCGGTGATGGCCGTGCTGGTGCTGGTCGGCAGCAAGCTGCTGCCCGAGTCGCGCGACCCGGCGCCAGGCCCCTGGGACCTGCTGAGCGTCGTCCTGTCGATGACCGGCATCGTGGCCGTCGTCTATGCGATCAAGGAGGGCGCGGCGAACGGCGCGAGCCCGGAGGTCGGTGTCGCGGCGGCGGTCGGTGTGGCGGCGCTGGTCTGGTTCGTCCGGCGCCAGCTGCGGCTGCCCGCGCCCCTGCTGGACATGCGGCTCTTCCGCAACCGGGGCTTCTCCGGGGCCGTGCTGGCCGACCTGCTGACCGTCCTGGGCCTGTCCGGGCTGGTCTTCTTCCTCTCGCAGTTCCTGCAACTGGTGCAGAACCGCGACCCGTTGGAGGCCGGCCTGGCCGAACTCCCGGCCGCCATCGGCGCGGTCACGGCGGGTCTGCTCGCCGGGCAGGCGGCCCGCCGCTGGTCGGTGCGGGGCGTGGTGTCCGGAGGTCTCGCGGCCATCGGCACCGCGCTCGCGGTGCTCGGCTGGCTCTCCACCGGCACCGCCTATCCGCTGCTGGGCGCGGTGCTGCTGGTCGTCGGCGTGGGCGCGGGCTTCTCCTTCACCGTCACCGCCGACGTCATCCTCTCCAGCGTGCCCAAGGAGCAGGCGGGCGCCGCCTCGGCGGTCTCCGAGACGGCGTACGAACTGGGCGCGGCGCTCGGCATCGCGCTGCTCGGCTCGATCGTCACCGGTGTCTACCGCGGCTTCACGGTGCCCGCCGGGGTCCCGGAGGCCCCCGCGGCCGCCGCGCACGAGTCGCTGGGCGGCGCCGTCAAGGCGGCGGTGACGCTGCCGGCCGACACGGGCTCGGCGCTGCTCTCCTCGGCCCAGCACGCCTTCGTGGACGGGCTGCGGATCGCCTCCGGCGTCGGCGCGGTGGTGCTGCTGAGCACGGCGGTGGCCGCGTGGTTCCTGCTGCGCGGACAGCGGCTGGAAGAGGGCGCGGCCGAGCACTGAGCGAGGTGCGAGCGCACTGAGCGGCGCAGGGCTCGGATGAGCTAACCCCACAGGGGCCGGGGCGGCAAGCCCCGGCCCCTGTGACATTTGCCGAGAGCAAGCTCTCTTGACGGCATCCTTATGCGGACGCAAATATCGCGGCTACCGGTCGGTATTGCCGAACACGGTTCGAGATTCCTCGTGCGGAAGGAACCCCCTCATGCGTCTGCGCGCCAGAGTGAGACTGCTGCTCGCCGCCGCGGCCACCGCCGCCCTCACCTTCACGGGCATGTCGGCCGCCCCGGCCTCCGCCTCGATCCTCGACATCCCGCCGAAGGGTGCCAACGACTGGTCCTGCAAGCCGGATTCGGCGCACCCCGAGCCGGTCGTGCTGGTCAACGGCACCTTCAAGCTGATGGCCGAGAACTGGGCCAAGCTCTCCCCGAAGCTGAAGGAGAACGGCTACTGCGTCTTCGCCTTCAACTACGGCCACATGGAGACCGACCCCATCCCGCAGGCGGCGGCGGAGCTGCGCGACTTCGTCGAGGCGGTGCGCGGCGCGACCGGCGCGGCCAAGGTCGACATCGTCGGCCACAGCCAGGGCGGCATGATGCCCCGCTACTACGTCAAGTTCCTCGGCGGCGCCGACAAGGTGGACGACCTCATCGGCATCGTCCCCTCCAACCACGGCACGAAGAACCCGCTGGCCATCCCGGCCGGTTACACCTTCTGCCCGTCCTGCCTCGACCAGCGGGCCGGTTCCGACCTGCTGAAGAAGCTCAACGAGGGCGAGGAGACCCCGGCCGGGCCGGACTACACCGTCGTCACCACCCGGCACGACGAGGTCGTCATCCCGTACACCAGCGCCCTGCTGACCGGTCCGAAGGAGCACCTGACCAACGTCGTGCTCCAGGACAAGTGCCCGCTCGACCCGTTCATGCACGACCAGGCCACCAAGGACCCGGTCGTCCACCAGTGGGTGCTGAACGCCCTGGAGCACAAGGGCCCCGCCGACCCGGGCTTCCAGCCGCGGTGCCTCGGCGGGGCGTGATCCCCGGCGCTGTCCGGTGAGTTGTCGGGTCAGGCGGCCTTCGACGCCCGCGCCTTGGTGGCGTAGACGTCCACGTACTCCTGGCCCGACAGCTGCATCACCTGGCTCATCACCTCGTCGGTGACGGCGCGCAGCACGTAGCGGTCGCGGTCCATGCCCTCGTAGCGGGAGAAGTCCAGCTGCTCGCCGAAGCGCACCGTCACCGGCGCGATGCGCGGCAGGCCCTTGCCGCTCGGCTGCACCTTGTCGGTGCCGACCATCGCGAACGGGACGACCGGCGCGCCGGTCATCAGCGCGAGCCGGGCGACGCCGGTGCGGCCGCGGTACAGGCGGCCGTCGGGGGAGCGGGTGCCCTCGGGGTAGATGGCGAAGATGTTGCCCTCGTCCAGCACCCGGCGGCCCGTCATCAGGGCCGCGACGCCGCCGTGGCCGCCGTCGCGGTCCACCGGGATCATCCCGGACGCGCCGAAGAACCAGGCCATCAGCCGGCCCTTGAGGCCCTTGCCGGTCACGTACTCGTCCTTGCCGATGAAGAACACCTGGCGCTTGACCAGCAGCGCGAGGAAGAGCGAGTCGATGAACGTGACGTGGTTCCCGGCGAGGATGACCGGCCCGCTGCCGGGAATGCGCTCCATGCCCTCGACCGTGGGGCGGTACAGGACGCGCATGAGCAGTCCGAGGAACGCCTTGAGCAGGATGCGGGACAACGGATCCTCCGGGTTCGGTGTCTGGGCGGTCGGGCCGGGCAGGCCCCTCGGGCCGGGTGGCCGTGAGGACGATACTCGCGGGTACGAGAGCCTCGCACACCGGGTTAACCGAGTCGATACGCAGTGTTGACGTGAGTTTTCACTCCGTTTCGGCACAGGCCTTCTGTACGCAAGACGGACGCACCTACGATCTGCGCGTCCGAACAGGAGCCGGAACCACCGGCTCCGCATTACGAGGAGCACATCACATGCAGCAGGAGCAGCGGCCGGGCAGGCGGATGGTACTGGGGGCCGCGGCGGCCCTCGGCGCGGGAGCCGTCGCCCTCGGCGGCGGTGCCGGCACGGCGGCGGCGGCCCCGGCGGCCCCGGCCGCATCGCGCGGGCGCGGGCACGGCGGCCACTTCCGCGACCTGCCGGTGCCCACCGTCATCGGCCACCGCGGCGCCAGCGGATACCGCCCCGAACACACCCTCGGCTCCTACCAGTTCGCCCTGGACAACGGCGCGGACGTCATCGAGCAGGACGTCGTCCCCACCAAGGACGGTCACCTCGTCTGCCGCCACGAGAACGACATCACCGGCACCACCGACGTCTCCTCCCGCCCCGAGTTCGCCTCCCGCAAGACCACCAAGACCGTGGACGGCGAGGCCCACACCGGCTGGTTCACCGAGGACTTCACCCTCGCCGAGCTGAAGACGCTGCGCGCCAAGGAGCGCCTGCCGCAGTTCCGCCAGCACAACACCATGTACGACGGCCGCTGGTCCGTGCCCACCTTCGAGGAGGTCCTCAAGTGGGCCGACGAGCAGGGCCGCAAGCGCGGCCGGCGCGTCTGGCTGCACGTGGAGACCAAGCACCCCACCTACTTCCGCAAGCTGGGCCTGGGCCTGGAGGAGCGGCTGGCCAAGCTGCTGCGCCGGTACGGGCGGTCCGGCCGCGACGGCCACACCTTCCTCCAGTCCTTCGAGCCGAGCAGCCTCCAGCGGCTGGGCCGCCTCGGCGTCGCCGGCCCCAAGATCCTGCTCCTGGACGACCTGCCCGTCCGCCCCTGGGACTTCGTCGAGGCCAAGGACCCGCGCACCACCGCCGACCTGGTCACGCCCAAGGGCCTCAAGTGGGTCGCCGGTTTCGCCGACGGCATCGGCCCCTGGCTCGACACGATCATCCCCCGGGACAAGGACGGCAAGCTCACCAAGCCCACCACGCTGGTGCGCGACGCCCACGCCGCCGGGCTGATCCTCCACCCGTACACCATGCGCAACGAGAACAACTTCCTGCCCGCCGACTTCCGTCGCGGCACCGACCCGGCCGCGTACGGCGACGCCTTCGGCGCCTTCAAGACGTACTTCGCCACCGGGATCGACGGCATCTTCTCGGACAACTGCGACACCGCGGTGCTGGCGCGGGACGCGTTCCTGGCGGGACGCAAGGGCTGACGCGTCAGCTCACGACGGTTGCCGACACGGAAGGGTGACGCCCCTCCGCGTCGGCAACCGGCGCGTCACGGGCCCACGTCCCGCCGGACATGACACCGAACGACCTCCTCACCTCGCTGCGCCCGCTGCTGGCCGCGGAATGCGCCGCGGAGGCCCCGGCGGCCGGCGTGGACGCGGCCGACCTCGAACAGGCCGTCTGGGTCCGGCTGCTGAGCGAGGGCCGCACCGCCCCGGTGGAGCGGGACCGGGGGCGGCGGTTACGCGCCGCGGTACGGGCCGAGGCCCGCGCCGCGCGCCGGCACACCCGGCGCGAGGTGCCCTACGACCCGGTCGCCGACGAACCGGCCGACCCTCGGGACTCCGGGGTCGAACGCGCCGTGCTGGCCGCCGAGTCGGGGCGCGAACTGCGCGCCGCGGTCCGGCGGCTGCCCGGGCGCTGCCCCGGCCTGATGCGGGCACTGCTCTCCTCCGGCGATCCGACCTACCGGGAAATCGCAGGGGAGTTGGGTATCTCACAAGGATCTCTGGGGCCCATCCGTTCCCGTTGCCTGGGATGCCTGCGCAGAATGCTCACCGCGGCGATTGCGGTTCCTGACCCCGGGGGAAAGGGGGGAAAGGAGCGTTAGTCAACACGCGCCACGGAAGGCGACCAGGGGAGGCATGCGCACATGGGCATGAGTGTGACCATCGCGACGGCGGGCGAGGACGACGCCGAACAGATCCTCAAGCTCCAATACCTCTGCTACCAGGGGGAGGCGGAGCTCTACGGCGACTACTCCATCGCACCGCTCACCCAGAGCCTGGCCGCGCTGCGGGCCGAACTGGCCGCCGGATGCGTCCTGGTGGCCCGGCTCGGCGACGAGGTCGTCGGCTCGGTCCGCGCCTCCGTCGACGCGTCCGGGGTCGCGACGCTGGCCGCGCTCATCGTGCACCCGCGGATGCGGCGGCACGGGCTGGGGGGACGGCTGCTTGCCGCCGTCGAGGAGCGCCTCGCGCGCGAGCACTCCGTACGGCTGTACCGGCTGTCCGTCGGCCGCCGGAGCGAGGTCGCGCTGCGGTTGTGCCGGGGGCGGGGCTATGCCCGGACGGGCGCGGAGAAGGTGCTGGTGACCCTGGAGAAGCGGGTGGTGACGCCGGCGTACGCGACGACGGGCTGATCGTCGGGGGGTTCTGCCCCTGGCCCGCCCTTTCACCGTTTCCGCAGCAGCACGCTGCGCGCGCTGTCCTCAAACGCCGGACGGGCTGAATTAGCCCGTCCGGCGTTTGAGGACAAACCCGCGCGGAGCGCGGTGAGAAACGGTGAAAGGGCGGGCCAGGGGCAAAAAACAGCGCGGCCCTACCGGGCCGCAGCCGCCCTCCGCAACCACACCATCGCCGTCACCGGCAGGATCACGGGAATGAACAGATACCCCATCCCGTAGTCCGACCACACCGTCGCATCGGGGAACGCGGACCGGTCCACCAGCGTCCACGTCCCCACCGTGAGCACACCGACCAGCTCCAGCACACAGCACACCAGCGCCGCCCGCCGCGCCGTCTCCCCGCCCCGCACCAGCGAGTACGTGATGAACGCGTACACGACCGCGGCGACCGCCGACAGCGAGTACGCCAGCGGCGCATGCCCGAAGTGCAGAGCCATCTGCACGATCGACCGCGACGCCGCGGCCACCGTGAACACCCCGTACACCCACACCAACAGCCGCCCCGGGCCCTTGCCCAGACCGGCGGCGCTCTCCGTGGATCCGGTCACGCTCACCCTCCCCAGATGTCGTAGAGCCGCACCTGCAGCACACCCAGGACCACCGCGCCGGCCGCCACCGTGGCCGAACCCCAGCGGGTCCGCTCGGTCAGCGACACGAAGCCGGCGCCCGGGATGCAGGCCGCCGCGCCCAGCAGATAGGCGACGAAGATGGCCGTCCCCTTGGCGGGCCGCTCGCCGCGGCTCAGCTGCACCACGCCGATGACCAGCTGCGCGAGGGCGAGTACGGTGACCACGGCCATGCCGATGAAGTGCCAGTCCTTGGTGGACTGGTCGCGGTAGAAGGCGTGGCCGCACCACACGGCGAGCGCGAGGGCGGTCAGACCGACCACGAGCGTCAGGGCGTCGATCACCGCGACCCCCGGGCGGCACGTGCGGCACGTGCGGACGAGACAGGCATGCAACGACTCTAGACCGCGCCCACGGCACCACCGCGCCCGGCCCGGGTGTCCGCATTTCAGCCATCCGAGTCCATCATTCGGACAACCTTTACTCATTCGCTCACCCGTCTGTTTTACTTGCCCGCATGACCACGACGAGCACCCGCACTCTTGCGACCGAGGCGATGACGACGCCCGGTGCTGCTCGTTGCATGTGTCGAATGTGTGACCGCTGAGGGCCCCCGTTCTGAGCCTCGCGCCCCGAAGCGAGACCCGAAGAGCCCGCGTCCGACGAAGGACGGCGCGCTCTCCTCCCTCCGCGACACCGGAACCCCCGAGCCGCGCGCCATCGGCGCCCCGGGGGATCCCCATGCCGCGTTTCCGCAATGAATTCCCGTGCGCCGGCACCCCACTGCCGGGCACTCGACAGTGACGGAATCCCTGTGATCACCACCAAGGGCCTGACAAAGGTCTACCGCTCACGCGGCCGCGAGGTCACCGCCCTCGACGGCGTCGATCTGCACGTGCGCGAAGGCGAGGTGTACGGCGTCGTCGGACAGAGCGGCGCCGGCAAATCGACCCTCATCCGCTGCGTCAACCTCCTGGAGCGCCCCACCTCCGGCACGGTCACCGTGGCCGGTCAGGACCTCACGGCGCTCGCCGGCCGGGGGCAGCGCGCCGGCGCCGAGCTCCGCCGGGCACGCAGCAGCATCGGCATGATCTTCCAGCACTTCAACCTGCTCTCCTCGCGGACCGTCCAGTCCAACGTCGAGCTGCCGCTGGAGATCCTCGGGCTCTCCGGCAAGGAGCGCTCCCGCAAGGCCCTGGAGCTCCTCGACCTCGTCGGCCTCGCCGACAAGGCCAAGGCCTACCCGGGCCAGCTCTCCGGCGGCCAGAAGCAGCGCGTCGGCATCGCCCGCGCCCTGGCCGGCGACCCCAAGGTGCTGCTCTCCGACGAGTCGACGTCCGCGCTCGACCCGGAGACCACCCGCGCGATCCTCCAGCTGCTGCGCGACCTCAATCGGCAGCTCGGCCTGACCGTCCTCCTCATCACGCACCAGATGGAGGTCGTCAAGACCATCTGCGACTCCGCGGCGCTGATGAAGGCGGCCGCGTGGTGGAGCACGGCACCGTCGCCGAACTCCTCGCCCAGCCCGGCTCCGAGCTGGCGGCCGAGCTCTTCCCCGTGGGCGGCGAGCCCTCCGGCCCCGACCGCACCGTCGTGGACGTCACCTTCCACGGCGACGCGGCCACCCAGCCGGTCATCTCGCAGCTGTCGCGCACGTACAACATCGACATCTCGATCCTGGGCGCCGCCATGGACACCGTCGGCGGCAAGCAGGTCGGCCGGATGCGCATCGAGCTGCCCGGCCGCTTCGAGGAGAACGTCGTCCCCATCGGCTTCCTGCGCGAGCAGGGACTCCAGGTCGAGGTGGCGCCCGTGCACACCGGCGAGGCGACCACCGCCGACGCCCTCCTGAAGGAAGGTGCCAAGTGACCTGGAACGAGATGCAGCCGCTCCTGCGCGACGGCTGTCTCGACACCCTCTTCATGGTGTGGTGGTCGGCGGTGTGGACCGTCATCGGCGGCCTGCCGCTGGGCATCCTGCTCTACCTCACCGACCGCGGCGGCCTGCTGCAGAACATCGTGGTCAACAAGGTCGTCGGCGCGGTCGTCAACATCGCCCGGTCCGTGCCCTTCATCATCCTGATCGTCTGGCTGATCCCCTTCAGCCGCCTGGTCATCGGCACCTCCATCGGTCCCAGCGCCGCCGTGGTGGCCCTGACCATCGGCGCGATCCCGTTCTTCGCCCGGCTGGTGGAGACCTCGCTCCGCGAGGTCGACCACGGCCTGATCGAGGCCGTGCAGTCGATGGGCGGCGGCACCTGGACCGTGATCTTCAAGGTCCTGCTCCCGCAGTCGCTGGCCTCCCTGGTCGCCGGACTCACCACCACCGTCATCGCCCTCATCGGCTACTCCGCGATGGCCGGCGCCGTCGGCGGCGGCGGGCTCGGCCAGGTCGCCATCAACTACGGCTACCAGCGCCAGGAGCACGGCTGATGAACATCACCATCGTGCTGCTCGTCGCCATCGTCACCGTCGTCCAGCTCGCCGGCGACCTGACCGTACGCCGCCTCGCCCGCCGCACCGGCCGCCAGGCCGCGCCCGTCGGACTGCGGCGCCTGCGCCCCGCGAAGCAGGCCGCCGTGCCCGCGCAGCGGAGCGCCGACGAGCCCAAGGCGGCCGTCGAAACCCCCTGAACCGCCGGGGCCCTTCGCCGGCCCCGAGGAAACACCACGAGCCCGGACCCTTTGCCGGGTGGCAACACCTCGTGAGAACAAGAAAGGCACTCTTCGTGCGTACCACCGTCAAGCTTTCCGCCGCCTTCGTGGCCGTCACCGCGCTCACCCTCGGCCTGAGCGCCTGCAGCGCCCCCTCCGACACCTCCGCGTCCTCCACCAAGAAGGGCAAGGACGCCGACCCCACCGCCAAGCTCGTCATCGCGGCCAGCCCCACCCCGCACGGCGACATCCTCAACTTCGTCCGGGACCACCTCGCGGAGAAGAACGGCCTGAAGCTGGAGGTGAAGGAGTACAACGACTACAACGTGCCCAACACCGCCGTCCAGAGCGGTGAGATCGACGGCAACTTCTTCCAGCACAAGCCGTACCTCGACGACTTCAACAAGAAGAACAAGACCGACATCGTCCCGGTCGTCAACGTCGAGATCGAGCCGCTCGGCCTCTACTCGAAGAAGGTCAAGAAGACCTCCGAGCTCACCGACGGCGCCACCATCGCCGTGCCCAACGACGCCACCAACGAGGGCCGCGCCCTCAAACTGCTCGCCGACAACAAGATCATCGAGCTCAAGGACGGCGTCGGCTCCTCCGCCACCCTCAAGGACGTCAAGGACGCCAAGGGCGTCAAGTTCACCGAGCTGGAGGCGTCCCAGATCCCGCCGCGCCTCGTGACGTGGATGCCGCGGTGATCAACGGCAACTTCGCCATCGGCGCCAAGCTCAACCCGGCCCAGGACTCCCTCGCCCTGGAGAAGGCCGAGGGCAACCCCTACGCCAACTTCCTCGCCGTGAAGAAGGGCAACGAGCAGGACCCGCGCATCGTCAAGCTCGCCAAGCTCCTCAACTCCGACGAGGTCAAGAAGTTCATCGAGGAGAAGTTCCGCAACGGCGCCGTCATCCCGGCGTTCGGCGCCGTCAAGAGCTGACACCTTGTAACCTCAGCCGTCTCGGCGGCCGCAGGCCCCGCACCCGCCACGCATGCGTGTGCGGGGCCGCCGCGCTCGGCACCCATAAGGTCATACGGCATGCTGGGTGCCGAGACCCGTCCGGGCACCCGGACGGAACCGAGCCCACCCCGCCCCCGGCGTTGGAGCAGCGCATGACTTCCACCTTTCCGGACATCTCCATCAGTACGGACCGGCTGGTGCTGCGCCCGTTCGACGCGACGGACGTCCCCGCGCTCACGGAGATGATGAACGACGAGCTCATCACCGCCTGGACGTCCGCCCCCCACCCCTTCACCACCGCCGACGCCCGCGAATGGGCCCTGCGCACCGCCCCCGCGGAACGCCTCGCGGGCCGCGGAATCGTCTTTGCGGTCACCGAGTTCCTCACCCACCGCCTCGTCGGCACCGTGCGCCTCCACCACACCGACTGGCGGACCCTCTCCACCGAGGTCGCCTACGTCACCGCCCCCTGGGCCCGCGGCGAGGGCTACGCCTGCGAATCGGTCCTGGCCGTCGCCCGCTGGCTGTTCCGCGACCAGAAGTTCGAACGCCTCGAACTCCGCACCGCCGCCGACAACACCGCCTCCCAGCAGGTCGCCCAGAAGATCGGCTGCATCAGCGAGGGCGTCCTGCGCAACGCCTGGATAGCCCGGAGCCGCACCGAGGACGGCGGCTGGACGGACATCCGCAGCGACCTCATCGTCTGGAGCCTGCTCCCCGAGGACCTCGACGAGGTGCGCGCCCCGCAGACCGGCGGCACCGGCTACGCCGCCGCGTTCCCCGGCTGGCGCTGACCGCCCCGCGCGCACCCGTGCGCCCCGCGGCCGGACGGTGGTCCGGACCTGCCGGGGTACTCTCACCATGCCCGCCCGCGGCGGGCACCGACGACCCCAGACGAGCCCAGGAGACAGACGACGATGGCCGACCGGGTCACGGTGATCGGATGGGACGGCTCACCGCTGACGGACGCGGCCCGCTCCGCCGTGGGCGCCGCCACCCTCGTTGCCGGAGCCGCGCACCACCTGGCGCTGCCCGAGATCCCGCCCGCCGCCGAACGCATCCGCCTCGGCAGCGTCGACCTCGCCGCCCGGCGCATCGCCCGGCACCGCGGCACCGCCGTCGTCCTCGCCGACGGGGACCCCGGCTTCTTCGGCGTCGTCCGCACCCTGCGCGCCCCCGAACACGGCCTGGAGGTCGAGGTGGTGCCCGCCGTCTCCTCCGTCGCCACCGCCTTCGCCCGCGCCGGCATGCCCTGGGACGACGCCCAGGTCGTCGTCGCCCACAGCCGCGACCTGCGCCGCGCCGTCAACGTCTGCCGCGCCCACCCCAAGGTCTGCGTCCTCACCTCGCCCGGCGCCGGCCCCGCCGAACTGGCGCTGCTGCTCGGCCCCGTGCACCGCACCTTCGTCATCTGCGAACAACTCGGCACCACCCGCGAACGGGTCACCGTGCTCACCTCCGACAAGGTCGCCGACCACGCCTGGCGCGACCCCAACGTCGTCATCGTCATCGGTGGTCCGGGCGCGGAGGACGCCACCGTTCCGCCGGGCCAGCGGACCGGCGGCTGGATCGCCGGCCGCGACCCCGGCCGGCTCCCCGGCCCGCGCGGCTGGGCACTGCCCGCCGACGCCTACGGGAGCACCCCCGGCGAGGGCGAGGGCACCGAGCTGCGCGCCGCCCAACTCGCCCGGCTGGGGCCCCACGTCGGCGACCTGGTCTGGGACATCGGCTCCGGCAGCGGCGCCGCCGCCGTCGAGGCCGCCCGGTTCGGCGCGGCCGTCATCGCCGTCGACCGGGACGCGGACGCCTGCGGGCGCACCACCGCCGTCGCCCGCCACTACGGCGTCCAGCTCCAGGTCGTCCACGGCACCGCCCCGATCGTCCTGGAGGACCTCCCCGAGCCCGACGTCGTCCGCGTCGGCGGGGGCGGCGCGCCCGTCGTCGCCGCCTGCGCCGACCGCAGGCCCGAGGCGATCGTCACGCACGCCGCCACCCGGGACGAGGCCGAGGCCGTCGGCCGGGTCCTCGCCGAGCGCGGGTACGCGGTCGAGTGCACCCTGCTCCAGGCCGTGGGGCTCGACACCGCGGCCTGGGCGGAGCGCGAACGGGCCGTTACCTTCCTGCTGAGCGGCCGTCGTCCACACCTCTGATCCCGCACCCGTGATCCCGACCGGCCGGGCGGACGGTAGGCTGGCGGATCGTTGTGCGGCGGCCCGGTGTCGGACACCACAGGCACCAATGTCCCGGACGCGCCACCTTTTTTGGCGGCGCGCACGGCAGGGTGGCACCGGGACGGTACGCCAACGTGCCGCGAGACATGGACGCTCGTTCTTGCTATGGCGTGAGCGGTTGGAAGGAGCACTACCGATGGGCGAGGGGTACGCATGACCGACACCGGCCGGTTCCCGGGTGAGGGACAGCCGGAGAACGCAGGCGCACAACCCGGGCACCCGCTCCCCGCGGACGCCGCGGCTCCTGCCGACACCGGAGTCCCGACAGTCCCCACCGTCCCGCCGGCGCCGCCGGCACACGATGACGGGACCCTCCACCTACGCCTTCCTCGCCGACGGGACGGCACCGACGAGGACGACCTGCTGCTGATGCCGGGTGCCCAGGGCGCCTGGATGGAGCAGCCTCCGCGCCCGGCGGCACCCACGAGACGGGCGGCCGGGACACCGCCGCCGCCGTCTTCGAAGAGGTCCGCACCCCGCCGCCGGCCCGCGCCCGTCGCGCCCCGCCGGCCCCTGCACATGGGCCCGCCCGACCCGTCCTCCAACGGCCTCGTGCGCTCGCTCGCCGACCGCGGCCCGGCCGCGCCGCAGCAGCCGGTCGGCTCCCCGGTCCCGCAGCCGCCGACGGCCGCCCCCGGACCCGAGTACCTCGACGCGCCGCGCGCCGAGGAGGCGCCGCGCCCGGTACGGGCCGTGGCCCAGCCGGGCATATGGGACGCCCAGCCGGAGACGCCCGCGGCGCCGGCCGAGGGGCCCGCCGCCGAGCCCGTCGTGGCGTTCGTCCCGCCGCAGAGCACGGGCGCGCCGCAGGTCCGGCCGACGGCCCGTCCGCCGCGGCTCCCGTGGCGGCTCCGGTCGCCCCCGAGCCGACGGCGGCCGTGCCGGCCCAGCTCGCCCCTGTGGACCTCGTCCAGCCGGAGGCGCCCGCGCCGCAGCAGGCGGAGACGGTGCCGCCGGCGCGTACGCCCGCGCCCGAGGAGACTCCGGCGCCGGCGCCCGCCGCGGTGGAGCCGGTGGCCGAGGCTGCTGTTGCTCCCGTTGAGCCCGTTGCCCCTGCTCCGGAGCAGGCTGCTCCGGAAGCTGCGGAGCCCGCCGCCCGGTGGCGGCCGAGCCCGCCGTTCCGGCCGTCGCAGAGCCCGCCGCTGTCGTTGCCGCCGAGCCGGTCGCCCCTGTCGCGGCCGAGCCCACGGCTCCGGTCGCGGCCCCCCGTCGCCGAAGCTGGCCCGCGGCCCCCGTCGCCTGAACCGGTCGTCCCCGCCGTGCCGGAGGCCGTTGCCGCCGAACCGGTCGCCGCCGAGCCCGTCGCCCAGGCGCCGGTGGCACCGGTGGCGCAGGCGGAGCCCGCGCCCGTGGTCCCGGAGGCCGAGGTTCCGACGGAGGCCGCCCGCTCCGGCTGCGGCCGAGCCTGTCCGTTCCGGCCGTCGCGGCGCCGGCCGAGGCTGCCCCGGTGGCCGAAGTCCCGGTTCCTGCCGAAGTCCCGGCCCCTGTCGAGGCCGTGGCAACTGCCGAGGCCACCCGCGGCCGTTGAGGTTCCTGTTGCCGATGATTCCGTTTCCCGACGTTGCCGATGTCATCGACGTAGCGCCCGCCGCCGGGCAGGGGGCCGTTCAGGCCCCCGAGCCGCAGGTCCAGGGCGTCGAGGCGCCGGTGGCCGCGGCCCGAGACCCCTGCCGCGCCGCAGCCCGTCGCCGTGGCCGAGCCGGCCCCGTCCCCCGTCGCCGAACCGGCGCCGCAGCAGGTCCCCGAGGCCGCTGTGGCGGAGGCCGCGCCCGTCGAGCCCGCAGTCGTCCAGCCGGAGCCGCAGGCCCCGGCGGCCGCTCCGGCTCCCGCTCCCGCCGAGGCGGAGCAGCAGGCCGAGCCCGGCCCCGGTCGCCGAGGCCGTGCCGCAGCAGCCCGCTGCCGCGGAGCCCGGGCCGGAGACCGTCGAGGTCACCGCGGAGCCCGCCGCCGAGGCGGCCCCGCAGCTCGTCCTCGTCGAGGAAGAGCCCCCGGCCGAGGAGACCGAGCAGGTCGCGGTGGAGCCCGAGCCCGTCCTTCCGCTCGGCCCGCCCGCCGACGGCTACGCGGCCGCCGAGCGCGAGGCCGTGCACCGGGTCATGCGCGAGCGCCGCGACATCCGCAACGGCTTCCGCCCCGATCCCATCCCGCACGATGTCCTGCTGCGCGTCCTGGAGGCCGCGCACACGGCGCCCAGCGTCGGGCACTCCCAGCCCTGGGACTTCGTCGTCATCCGCTCCGCCGAGACCCGGCGGACGATGCACGAACTGGCCACCCGCCAGCGCGTCGCGTACGCCGACTCGCTGCCGAAGGCACGGGCCAAGCAGTTCAAGGAAATGAAGATCGAGGCCATCCTCGACACGCCCGTCAACATCGT
>NZ_BAAAXZ010000115.1:0-21882 GCF_039535865.1 Streptomyces thioluteus | reverse complement strand
GCGCGGCCGAGGCGTCCCATGTCGACTTGTTGCCCCGGGAAGGGGAAGGCGCCGCTGGCGATCATCTGCGCGAGGTCGGAGGCGCTCTGGAGGTAGGTGAGCTCCAGCCGGCTCGGGGTGCGCACGGTGAGCAGATTGGTGTTGCGGGCGATCACGCCCAGAGACCCGGCCGTCGCGGCGGACCGGAATGGACTCGACGCGGACGGGCACCTCCTCGCGCCACTCCGGGTCGCCCCTCGCGGACGATCCGGCCCTCGTCGAGCGCCGCGTCGAGCATGGGCCGCGGCCCGCGCGGGACGAGGTGGCCGACCATGTCGTTCTGGTACGGAGGTGGGGCCGGTGTTGGGCCGCATCTGGGCGACGGAGACGTAGCGGGTGGCCGTCGCTGGTGGGGATCCACAGGACGAGGTCGGCGAAGGAGAGGTCGAGAGAGCAGCTGCCACTCCGAGACCAGCAGGTGGAGCCACTCGAGGTCGGAGTCGTCGAGCGTCGGTGTGCTGGCGTTACGAGATCGTTCATGGAGGGCACGCTGCTGAGCCTAGTTCCTTCCGGCGGGCGACGGGCGGCGGGCCGGCTCCGGCCCGGCCGGAGCGGGACACTCCGGGCGGGCCGGGCCGGGACGCACGGGCCGTTACGGGCGTGAGGACCGTGACGGCCGGTCCGGCGGATCGTGGTGCGGCCGACGCCCGCGCCGTGCCCCGCGGGGCGGCGGACCGTCGGCCCGGGCGACGGGGCCGGGCGCCCCGCCGACGGGACGGCGCGGCGCCGTACGTCCGTGAAGATCCACCGGAAGGGCATCACGCGGCGGCCCAGCGCCACGCTGCCGTGCAGCCGGAAGCCGTCGTAGTCGGCAGCGGCGACCTCGCGCAGCTTCTGGCGGTAGGCGCCGAGCCCGCCGAAGTAGAAGAGGACCCGCTTCTCCTTGCCGGGGATGTTTGGCCCCGAAGATCCAGGACGTCGATCTTCGCGAAGAGGGTCTGCTCGGCGATCTCGCGGCAGTCTCCGTCCAGCCGTCCTCCGCCTCCCGGGTGGCCTCGATCGAGGAGTGTCCCGCCGTTCTCACACCGCCCTGACGAGCTCCGCGATCCACTCGACGTGGGGCCTCGATGCCGGGCGGCAGGTTGGTGAAGGCGCTGTTGGGGCCGAGGTACCATGAAGAGGTTGGGGGAATCCGGAGTGGGCGACGCCAGATAGGTGCTCGGGCCGTCCGCCCAGTGCTGCCGGATGCTCTCGCCGCCGCGGCCGCGGATGTCGATCTGGTGGTAGCTGCCCTCGACGGCCTCGAAGCCGGTCGCGAAGACCAGGACGTCGAGCTCGTGCTCCACGCCGTCCGCGGTGACCACGCCCCTGGGCGTGATCTCCACGATCGGGTTCTCCTTGATGCCGACCAGGGAGACGTTGGGGCGGTTGTAGGTCTCGTAGTAACCCGCGTTGCAGATCGGGCGCTTGGCGTAGAACTCGGTGGGCGTGAGCTTCCCGGGCGGTCTCCGGGTCCTCGACGATCTCGTGGATCTTGGACCGGATGAACTCGGCGGCGGCCTTGTTGGCGGCGGGTCCACGGCGATGTCGCAGAAGGTCCCGAACATGAAGCGGAAGCCGTTCCCCTCCTCCCACGCCTCCTGGGAAGACGCGACCGGCGCTCCTCGGGGAGACGCTCATGGTGGGGATCGTGCTCTCCTCGAACCCGCAGGCGACCCGCGAGTTGCGCACCTGGTCCCAGATGCGGTCGTAGTCGGCCTTGGTCGCGGCCACCTGCTCGGGGGTGACGGGGGCGTTCCGGACGGGACGACGTACTGCGGCGACGCGCTGGAAGACGGTCAGGTGCGCGGCGGTCCTCGCGTGCCTCGCAGATGAACTGGGTGCCGGTCGACCCGGTGCCGATGATGCCGACCCGCTTGCCGTGCAGCGGTGACGTCCTCGGGCCAGGCGCCGGTGTGGATCAGGCGGCCCTCGAAGGTGTCCCGGCCTTTGATGTCGGGGAGGTTGGTCTTCGACAGCGGCCCCAGCGCGGTGACGACGTAGCGCGCGGTGTGGCGCGCGCCGCCGCTGGTGGTCACCGTCCACAGGGCGCGGTCCTCGTCGAACACGGCGGACTCGACGGCGGTGTTCAGCTGGATGTCCCGGGCCAGGTCATGGCGTTCCACCACCCTCTCCAGATACGCCAGGACGTCGGCCTGCGGCGTGTAGCGGCTCGTCCAGTTCCACTCCTGGAGCATCTCCTTGTCGAAGGAGTAGCGGTAGACGAAGCCCTCCACGTCCGACATGGCGCCCGGATAGCGGTTCCAGTGCCAGGTGCCGCCGACGCCGTTGCCCTTCTCGAAGGCCCTTACGGTCAGCCCCAGTTCGTTGCGGAGCTTGTGGACCATGTAGATGCCGGCGAACCCCGCACCGACCACGATGGCGTCGAAATCGGTCTTCATGGTGTCGTTCACGGTGCAACTCCATTGCGTAGGAAATCGAATGGGCGTCAGGAGGTCGGTGCGTCGCCCCGGGCCGGGGTGACGGCCGAGTTGCCGTGCATGGGGTCGCACAGCGGCTGCGTCTGCGCTTTTCCTCGCTGCGGGAATTAGCAGTCCCGTCTGGCCGACGATGCTATTCCCAGATCCGACGGAACGTGAAGGACGCCCATTCGAACCGCTTTGCAAGGTACCACAACAAGGCATGTCCATGACAAAAGAAACAACTTTGCAATATCCCTCTCACTGAAGTCATGGAAACAGCCAATGTCGCCTCTGAATACCCGGACACAACCCGGCCCGGATGGAATTCACGCGAAAAAGACAGGGCCCCTCGACAGACCCCGGGAAAGGAAACGACGTCGACGCGGCAGGATGCCGCCGACCGGGCGGCCAAAGGCCCGCAGCCGGTCAGAGGCCCGGGCCGCCGGCCCTGGGAGGACGAACCCGAAGAAGACGAAGGCGGGGACCGGCCCCGGCCGCACACATATCCAGATCGCCGCTCGACGAAATCATGGATCCCCCGATCCCCGTATTGCGAGCCCCGTTCCGACTCGGCGCCGTGGAAGGCGCGGACAAGCCGTCGGGCTCAGTGTTCAACCATGCTGACAACCGCTCCGGACAGTGTCAAGGGAAGCGTTCCGGTGTTCCTGCACGCCCGAATGGCGACCTGCTTTCACCCGGTGCACGACCGGAAAACTTCCGATCACTCCTCCTCCCCGGGATCCTTGAACACCATGTTCGCCAGGCTTTCCCAGTCGTCGCACCGCTTGAGCACGACCGCGCGGACCAGCGGTACGCAGTGCGCGGGAATCGCCTCGGCGATCCTCTCCCACTGGGGCTGGGCCATTTCCGTGGCCAGCAGCATCCGCAGCAGCCACCGGCCGGACTCCGTCGCCCGCAGGGACGGGTCCCGGGCCAGCTTGCGGACCGCCGTCACCGGATCGAACGCGGCCGCGCGCGCCTCGTCGCGCGGCTCGAGCGCCTCCACGCGCGACCGGGGCGCCTCCGGCTGCGCCCGGACCTCCTCCGCCGGCGCCGTGCCGGGAGTCCACTGGGGCGGCGGCGCGGCGGCGAACGCCGGCGTGACGACGACCGGGCCCGTCCGCTCCCCCAACAGCCGCTCGGGGACCGGGTCCTCGCCGCGGCCGACGCGCTCGCGCACGTCCCGGACGGTGCCCCACCGACAGCCCCGTGCGCCGGGACAGCTCCCGCAGCGAGATCCGGGAGTCGGCCGCGAGCAGCGCCGCCGCGCTGCGCCGCCCCTCGATGGTGCTGATGGGCCGCACCCGCCCGTCCCGCCCCAGCCGGCTGCCGACGATCTCCGGCAGGTCCTTGGCCGAACGCCGGCGCAGCTTGCCCACGGTCTTCGAACTCAGGCCCGTGCGCTGCGCGATGACCCGGTCCGACCAGTGCGGGTGGCTCCCGATGATGCGCTGGGCGGCCGCCCTGCGCTCGTCCAGCGTGAGCGGCAGCCCGTGCCGCACGTTCAACTGGACGGAGAGGACGAAGGCGTCCGCCTCGCTGCCGTCGAAGAACCGGACGGGGACCTCGGTGCGCCCCCTCATCACGGCGGCGCGCAACCGGTGCATGCCGTCGATCACCCGCATGGTGGGCCGGTGCACCAGGAGCGGATCGGGACTGGCGTCCGTCTCGGCGAGGAGACGGACGTGCGCGGGATTCTCGCGCTGCTCCCGGGGGGAGAGCGAAGGCAGGAGATCCCCGATGGGGACGGTCTTCCGCGGCAGGTCGTGAAGGAGCTCGGGCGCCTCCAGCAGGGCATCCGCATGGATCTGGTCAGCGTCGACTGCGGTGTGGAGTGTCAACGGCCGCAACTTCCTACGTGGGTCCTCGATGATGGCCCGGGCCTCCAGAGGGTAAATCGATTCCCTGTTCCCCGTAGGCGACTTGCGGCAGATGGATGTCGGACAACACAAGTGGGCGATCCTCATCCGTTTCGCCGGGGGCCGGAGTGCGGAGACAGGAAACGGAGTACCAACTTCGGGCGATGAGCCGCCGAAACCTCGGCAACGTCACAGGCCGGACCGGCCGGCCCGCACGGCACACGCTAGGCAAGGACAGGGGTGGTCACCATCCCCGGGACGGCTCTGGCTCGAACCCGACCCTCGACGCGGGAGCCGGACACCGCTCCGGCTCCTCCCACGGCCCCCAACTCTACGCGTGCGGACCGTGGATGGGGAGCGACGCATCCGGCGCACCCGGCGCACCGCGCCCGGGCGGCGGAGGGGGCCGGGGACCGGGCGGCGGGGCGGGCGCCCGGGTGGCCTGTTTCAACCTTGTTTTAAATAAGCCGAGTTCGATACTTTCCTTCCGTGCACGCATTCGATGTCCTCGGTGCACCCGTCCGGCGCCGGATCCTGGAGCTGCTCGCCGACCGTGAGCAGACGGCCGGCGAGGTGAGCGGGGTCATCCAGGAGGAGTTCGGCATCTCCCAGCCCGCGGTCTCCCACCATCTGCGCGTCCTCCGCGAGGCCGGGTTCACGACGGTGAGCGCGGAAGGCACCCGCCGCCTCTACGCGGTCGGCTCGCCTCCCCTGGAGGAGATCGACATCTGGCTGGAGCACTTCCGCCGGTTCTGGAACCAGCGCCTGGACGCGCTCGGCACCGAACTCGCGCGCGGCAGGCGCGGGATACGCAACCGAGGAGGCCCGAAACCGACGGAAGGGAGCCCGTCGCACACGGAGGACAGGGAAGAGACTTGAGCTACGTTCTCGGCCAGATCAACGCTGCCCATCGGGAGATCAACTCCTACCCGGTCAGCTCGGGCGAAGGACGCTCGCTGCTGATCCGCCGCACCTACGACGCCTCCATCGAGGACGTCTGGGACGCCTGCACCAGTCCGTCCCGCGTCAGCCGCTGGCTGGCGCCCGTCCGCGGGGAGTTCCGCGTCGGCGGCGCGTTCGAGGTCGAAGGCAACGCCAGCGGGCGGGTGCTGCACTGCGAGCGGCCCCCGGCTCCTCAAGGTCACCTGGGACTACGGCCTGGACTCGGCCACCGAGGTCGAGGTCCGTCTCTCCGGGGACTCCGGGGGCGGCACGGTCTTCGAGCTGCGCCACGCCTCCTCGGCCGAACTCGTGGCCGAACTGGTGCGCACCGAGGGCCTGGCCGGGGCGGTCCGGAACGGCGCCGGCTGGGACCTGGTCCTGCTCGGCCTGGACCTCTTCCTGCACGGCGACGACCTGGACCGCACGGCGTGGAAGGACACCCCGCAGGTCCGCGAGTTCACCATCCACAGCTTCCGCGCCTGGGGCGACGCCAGCCGTGCCGCCTGGGGCGTCAGCGCGGACGACATGGCCACGGTCGTCGAGTCCGCGGTCCGCCACGTCACGTGCGCCCCCGAAAGAGGTGACCGCAGACGGTCCTGAACACCCCCTAGACGCCCGGCACTCCGGTGCCACCCACACCGCGGTGCGGTCGCGCCCCCTTGCATCCGGTACGTCCGGATCGGCGCGCCCACCGCCTGCCGGAGGGCCGGGCCGGGCGCCGGCGATCGCCTTCCCCCGGGGCGTGCCGGCGCCCCTCCGGTGTGCGACCGCGGAGCGTTCAACTGCGGACTTTCCCCGGTCGCACACCCGCACGGCCCCTACGGACGGCACGAAGGCGTGACGGCATGGCCGGTCGGCACGGCCCCGCGATCGGTGCCGCCGGAACTCCCGCCCCGTCACGCTCCGCCGGGAGCGCCGGGGCGCCCGTTTGGCAACCCGATCCGCACTGTCACACGGAACGCGGACGTCATCAACAGGCCGTCCGGAACAGACGTGTTGGGCATTGCTGTACAGGTGTCACGGGGCCACCTCCTGCACTAGCGTGGAATTCATGAGTGAAACCGTGATTCGCGTAGGCGACGAAGTTGCGACCCTGATCAACATCTTCGACGTGGAGCCGTCGAAGCAGCAGGAGCTCATTGCTGTCCTCAACGAGGGCACCGAAAAGGTGATGCGGCACCGCCCGGGCTTCATCTCGGTGAATCTGCTCGCGAGCGCCGACGGTACGCGAGTCGTGAATTACGCCCAGTGGCGCAGCGTGGACGACGTCAAGGCGACCCTGGGCGACCCCGAGGCGGGTGCGTTCGCGAAGCGGGCCGCCGAGCTGGCGAAGGCCGCCCCGCTCGTCTACAAGGTCGTCGCCGTCCACCACGCCTGACCGCAGGCGCCCCTTCGCACAGCATCCGGCAGTCGTGCGGGGGGGCGGCATGCCCCGGGTACGCCCCGCTGATCCGGATCGGCGGGGCGCATCCATGCCGAGACACCTCCGGAGAGGCCATGACCACCGCCGACACCGCCGAATTCGTGATCGCCGGCGCGGGCATCGGGGGGCTGACCGCGGCCCTGGCCCTGCACGCGCGCGGCATCGGGGCCACCGTGCTGGAGGCCGCCGAGGAGATCCTCCCCCTCGGGGTGGGGATCAACATCCAGCCCGCCGCCATCGCCGAACTGACCGCCCTCGGGTTCGCCGACGCGCTGGCCGCGACCGGGATCCGCACCCGCGAGCACCGCTACGTCGACCACCGGGGCACCACGCTGTGGACCGAGCCCCGGGGCCTGGACGCCGGCTACGACCATCCCCAGTACTCGATCCACCGCGGCGAGCTCCAGATGATGCTGCTGGACGCGGCGCGCGAGCGGCTGGGTCCCGGCGCGGTCCGCACCGGGCTGCGCCTGCACGACTTCGAACGCACCGCGGACGGCGTCCGCGTCGAGGCCCGGGACCCGTCGGACTCCGCGGTCTTCCTGGAGGCCGCCGCGCTGGTCGGCGCCGACGGGGTGCGCTCCACCGTCCGCGACCGGCTGCACCCCGGGCGTTCGGGGCTGTCCATGGGCAGGGCGCGGATGTGGCGCGGGCTGACCGAGCTGGACGGCTTCCTCGACGGGCGCACCATGATCGTGGCCGCGGACGACCGCGCCGCCCGGCTGATCGCCTACCCCGTCTCCACCCGGGCCGCCGCCCGGGGCAGGGCCCTGCTCAACTGGGTCCTGCTGGTTCCCGATCCGGCGGCGGGGGCGGCCGGCGACCCGGGCCTCAACCGCCCGGGAGAACCGGACGAGGTGCTCCCGCACCTGGAGCACTGGTCGTTCGACTGGCTCGACCTGCGCGCGATGGTCCTGGGCAGTCCGCGGATCCTGCACTACCCCATGGTCGACCGCGATCCGCTGGACCGCTGGGGCGAGGGCCGGGTGACCCTGCTCGGCGACGCCGCCCACCTGATGTACCCGATCGGGGCCAACGGGGCCTCGCAGGCGGTTCTCGACGCGGCGGCCCTGGCCGCCCACTGCGCCGGGCACGCGGACCCGGGCGTCGCGCTGGAGCGTTACGAGGACGTCCGGCGGCCCGCGACCACGGCGATCGTCCTGGCCAACCGGGAGATGGACCATGCCGAGCGGACGATGGCCGAGCGGCCGGACGGTGACAAGACCGCCACACTCGCAAAGGTGACGACCGCCTACCGGACCACCGTGGAACGGGGCCCCTCGGCCGGCCGGTGACAACTCCCGCCGTGGACCTCGCATTACGTCGACGCACGAACGAATTCGCCCGTCCGGCGGGGACAGTTGTCCATCGACCTGTTTACCCGACAGTCCGGGACCCTGTCCATGAACGCCTCCCTGTACAAACACGCTGTTCGTGACGGGGAATTGGCGCGTGGGCATACTGCTGAGCGTGGGAACAGCAACGGTATTGGCGGCGGTGTCCGCGCACCGGGGTAATCCGTGAAAATACGCTCCGCACCACGGCGCACCGTACTGTCGCGGACGAACAAGAAGGGCATCGTCACCCCTCCCGGAACGGTCAACAGCAGCACGTCGGAGAACCCGGGCGGTGTCGGTCCCGGCGCGTTCGGCCCGGTCGGTGAAGGTCAGTTCGCGTGGATCTCCGGCCCGGGCGCGTCGATCGCCGTCGCCCTCCGGGTCGCCGCCCGGACCGCAAAGGCCAGACAGTCATGAGCAGCCAAGAGCATCCCGAAGCAGCCCTGCCGAGCGAGCGGGGCGACACGCGTGAGGGCGCCGTCACGCCGGCCCGGGCCGATCCGTTCGCCGACCCGGGACTGCCGCCGCACGAGCCCCGCGTCCAGGACATCGACGAGCGGGCGGCCAAGCGCTCCGAGCGCGTGGTGGCCTTCCTCTTCACGGTGTCGATGCTGGCCACGGTCGCCTTCATCGTCGCCTACGTCGCGATCCCGGTGGACCGGAGCGTCTACGTCTTCCCCATCGGCCGCATCAGTGCCACCAACTTCACGCTGGGGCTGACCCTCGGTGTGGCGCTGTTCTGCCTGGGCGCGGCCGCGATCCACTGGGCGCGGACGCTGATGTCCGACGTCGAGCTCATCGACGAGCGCCACCCCGTCGAGACCAGCCCGGAGATCAGGTCCAAGGTCCTGGCCGACTTCAAGGAGGGCGCCGCCGAAACCGGCCTCGGCCGCCGCACGTTGATCCGCAAGACCATGCTCGGCGCACTGACCCTGATCCCGCTGTCCGGGCTGGTGCTGCTGGGCGGCCTGAGCAAGGCGGCCCCAGGCACCAGGCTCCGCAGGACGGCCTGGGCCGGGGGCAAGACGCTGATCAACCAGAACACCCTGCAGCCACTGCGTCCCGAGGACATCGAGGTCGGCTCCCTCACCTTCGCCATGCCCAAGGGCATGAAGGAGGAGGACCACGACTTCCAGAACCAGATCGCCAAGGCCGCCGTGATGCTCGTCCGGCTCCGTCCGGAGGACATCAAGGACAAGAAGGAACTGGACTGGTCCGCCGACGGCATCGTCGCGTACTCCCGGATCTGCACGCATGTCGGCTGCCCCATCACCCTCTACGAGCAGCAGACCCACCACGTGCTGTGCCCGTGCCACCAGTCGACCTTCGACCTCTCGGACGGCGCGCGCGTGGTCTTCGGCCCCGCCGGTCACGCACTGCCCCAGTTGCGGATCGGTATCAACAAGGACGGTCACCTCGAAGCGCTCGGCGACTTCGCGGCACCCGTCGGTCCTTCCTTCTGGGAGCGCGGATGAGTACAACCACCCATACACAGCCGGGCGATCGGCGAGCGCCCGCCGGCGAGCGGGTCGCCGACTGGGCCGACGGCCGGCTGGGGATATACAGCCTGGCCAAGGCCAACATGCGGAAGATCTTCCCGGACCACTGGTCCTTCATGCTCGGCGAAGTCTGCATGTACAGCTTCGTCATCATCATTCTCACGGGCATCTATCTGACGCTGTTCTTCCACCCGAGCATGAACGAGGTCGTCTACCACGGCTCCTTCGTCCCCCTCCAGGGCGTGCGGATGTCGGAGGCGTTCAAGTCGACCGTGGACATCAGCTTCGACGTGCGCGGCGGTCTGCTGATCCGGCAGATCCACCACTGGGCGGCGCTGGTCTTCCTCGCGGCCATGTTCGTCCACATGATGCGGGTCTTCTTCACCGGCGCGTTCCGCAAGCCGCGTGAGGTCAACTGGATGTTCGGCTTCCTGCTGTTCGTCTGCGGCATGCTGACCGGCTTCACCGGTTACTCGCTCCCCGACGACCTGCTCTCCGGCACCGGTGTCCGCATCGCCGACAGCATGATCCTGGCCGTCCCGCTGGCCGGCAGCTACCTGTCGTTCTACGTGTTCGGCGGGGAGTTCCCCGGCACGGACTTCGTCAGCAGGTTCTTCCCGGTCCACATCCTGCTGCTGCCGGGCATCATGCTCGCGCTGATGGTGGGCCACCTGATCCTGGTCTTCCACCACAAGCACACGCAGTTCGCGGGTCCGGGCCGGACCAACAAGAACGTGGTCGGGGCACCCTTCATGCCGGTCTACGTCGCCAAGGCGGGAGGCTTCTTCTTCCTGGTCTTCGGCGTCATCGCGGCGATCTCCGCGATAGCCACGATCAACCCGGTCTGGGACGCGGGCCCCTACCGCCCCGACCATGTCTCCAACGGCTCCCAGCCCGACTGGTACATGGGCTACACCGAGGGCGCCGTCCGGGCCATGCCCGGCTGGGAGTGGAGCGTCCTGGGGCACACGATCAACTTCGGCGTCCTGGTCCCGGTGGTGCTGCTGGTCGCGGTGCCCGCGGTGCTCGCCATGTACCCGTTCGTCGAGGCGTGGATCACCGGCGACCAACGCGAGCACCACATCCTGGACCGGCCGCGCAACGCCCCGACCCGTACGGCCTTCGGCGTGGCCTGGCTCAGCTGGTACGGCGTGCTGCTGCTCGCCGGCGGCAACGACCTGCTGGCCCTGTTGTTCAACCTCTCGGCCAGCGGCGTCACCTGGTTCGCCCGCATCGGGTTCTTCGTGATCCCACCGCTGGCGTTCGTCATCACCCGGCGCATCTGCCTCGGCCTGCAGCGCCGGGACCGCGAGAAGGTGCTGCACGGCCGCGAGTCCGGCATCATCAAGCGGCTGCCGCACGGTGAGTTCGTCGAGGTCCACGAGCCGCTCTCGCAGGAGCAGTTGCACGTCCTCACCGCGCACGAGCAGTTCCGGCCCGTCGCGCTGGAGGCCGCGGTCGACCACAACGGCGTCGAGCGCAAGCTGACCCGCAAGGAGAAGCTGCGGGCCCGGCTCTCGCAGGGCTACTTCGGCGAGGCGGCCCAGATCGCCAAGCCGACCGCCGAGGAGTACCGGGAGATCACCAGCGGCCACGGCCAGCACTGAGTTCCGCCGGCCCGGCGCTCCCCCTCCCGGGGACGCCGGGCCTTTCCATCCCCCTTGCCGCGCCCGGGACTTGGGCCGGGGCCGTGCACCCGCCCGCATTGGACCGGGCCACGACGAGCCGCGATCATATTCCCGTCGACGATCCACCGGTGCCGGCCTCCGCCGCCCGGACCGCGCCGCCCGGCGCCCGGCCCCGCACCGGCCGCACCTCACCGCCCGCAACCACCCGACCGGGGCCGCGGGACGCCTTCCCCGCCGCGGCTCCGGCCCCCGCAGGCACCGCCGGACCCCGGCCAGGCCATGCGCTCTCACCTGCACAACGCGACCAGAAGGGCGAGAAGATGAGCCTGCGCTCGGGCACCGGCGGCCGTGACGCCGGGGACGGCCACGCCGTCGTGATCGGGTCGGGCCTCGCGGGCCTCACCGCGGCCCAGGCCCTGGTCGACCACATGGACCGGGTGACCGTCGTCGAACGCGACCGGCTCCCCCGGGGACCGCTCCGGCGCCGCGGCGTACCGCAGGCCCGGCACGCCCACCACCTGATGCCGCCGGGACGCCGGGGCCTCGAACAGCTCTTCCCCGGCATCACCCGGGAGTTGCACGCCGCGGGCATGGTCGACGTCCGCGTCCCCCAGGACACCCTCCTGCTCGGACCCGGCGGCTGGATACCCCGCTTCGAGAGCGACCTGGCCATGACCACCGGCTCCCGCGACGTCCTGGACGCCGTGGTGCGGGACCGGCTGCGCGCCGACCCCAAGGTGACGTTCCTCCAGGAGCACGAGGCCGTCGGCCTGCGGGCGGGACGCCACGACACCGTGACGGGCCTGTGGGTCCGCGGCCGCGACCGCGGCGCTCCCGACGGCTGGGGCGAACGGCGCCTGCTCGAAGCCGAGTTCGTCGTCGACGCCTCGGGCGACGCCTCGCGCGCCCCGCGGTGGCTGGAGGAACTGGGCTACGGCACGCCGCCCGAGTCGGTGTCCGGCACCGGGACGGGCTGCGCCTCGGCCCTGTTCGCCCCGCCCGTCGGCCACGTCGCCGACTGGACGTACCTGCGGCTGTCGGCCTCGCCCGGCTCCCCGCGCGAGGGCGTCCTCTCCCCCGTCGCCGGCGGCAAGTGGATGGTGTCGATCGCGGGCAGCCCCGGCCCGCAGGGCCTCCCCGCGGACCACGCCGGCTTCCTGCGGGCCGCCGGCGAACTGCGGCATCCCCTGCTGCGGGAGGTCCTGGAGGGCGCCGCCCCCCTCGGCCCCGTCTACCGCTCCCGTCTCGCGGGGAACCGCTGGCGCCACTACGAGCGGATGCGCCGCTGGCCGGACCAGTTCCTCGTCATCGGGGACGCCCTGGCCACCTTCACCCCCTCCTACGGGCAGGGCATGTCCGTGGCCGTCCACTGCGCGCTGCTGCTCGACTCGCTGCTGCGCAGCCACGGGAGCCCGGTCGGGGTCACCTACCGGCTTCGGCAGGGCCTGGCCCGGCAGGTCGCGGTGGCCTGGCGCACCGCGACCACCGCCGATCTCGCCTTCCCCCTGGGCCGAGGCCGAGGGCGCGGAGCCGCCCGCCCTGGGCACCCGGATCCGCCGCCGCTACGCCGACCGGCTCGCCGCGGCCGCCCCGGGCAGCCGGCGGGCGGCCGGCGCACTGCTCGACGGCCAGTTGCTCGTCACGCCGACGCCCTCGATGCGGCTCGGCGTGCTCGCCGCGGCACTGCGCGGACCGCGCCGGGACGCGCCGGCGGACCCGCCCAGCACCACCCACGGCAAGCCCCGGCGCAAGGGCGCGCCGGTGAAGCGCGTGACCGGGCCCCCCGGCCGGCGGTGTGCGCGGTTCCCGCCCGGTCGGTTCGCCGGTCCGGTGATCCCGATTCCCCAACTCGCCCCCGGATCACAGTAATCCGCCGGACGGGTGTTCCACCACGGCGATTGAATGTGCCGCACGATTGCTCTCACTATTCTCCCGGGCCACCTCGACAACCCGAGAGGGAATCAGTTGATAACCAATCCGCGGCTCTCCGTTCTGTACGTCAGTGACCGGAACAGAACCCTCGACTTCCTCACCGGGATCCTCGACTTCGAGCTCATGGCGGACGTGCCCCTCAACGACGGCGGACGCTGGGTCGAAGTCCGCCCGAAGGGATCCCAGACCTGCGTGGTGCTCGCCGCCGTCGAGCCGGACGTCCTGGCGCGGCTGCGCTCCGCGGTCGGCCGGATGACGCACGGCTGGTTCGACTGCGACGACCTGGACGCCACCGTGTGCGACCTGCGGGCGCGCGGCGTCACGATCGTCGTGGAACCGCAGGTGGCGCCATGGCGGGAGAACGCCCGGTGGGCACAGATCGCCGGTGACGACGGGAACCTCTACGGGCTGACCGAACGCGGCCACTGAGGCGGGGCGGCCGGGCGGATCTATTCCGGAAGGGGGCGCGCGGGAGGGGCGCGCTCCCGAACGGCACGGAGAGGCCGGGGATTTCCCTGGCCCCTCCGTCATTCTTCCGGTCGTGTCGGCCGGCCCCGCCGGCACCCGGACGCACCCCGACGGAATTTACTCGTGCTCCGTACACGCGACAAGGGGCCGCGAATTACCGTGAGTTGATATCCCGCCCGGCGCCGTCGTTCACTCCGGGTCCCCGGTGCCGCCGTCGTCCCATCCGCTGACGGGGTAGTCGACGTATCCCTCGGCCTCGCCCGCGTAGTACGTGGCCTGGTTCGCGCCGGCCAGCTCGCGGCCCATCGCGAACCGGGTGACGAGGTCGGGGTTGGCGATGAAGTGCGTGGCGTAAGCGACGGCGTCGGCGAGGCCGGCCTCGACGAGGGCGTTGCCCGTCTCTCCGTCGAACCCGTTGTTCGCGATCAACGGCCCGTCGAAGAGCCGCCGGTAGCGGGCGATGGCCTCGAAGTCCGGGGCGTCGCCCGGCACGGGGACGTCCCGGCCGCGCAGGTGCAGATAGGCCACGGGGTGGTGGTTGAGCTCGGCCACCAGCTCGTCGTAGTCCGCGAGGGTCCGCTCGTCCGGGGCGAAGCGGTTCCCGGACGTCCAGTAGGGGGACAGCCGGACGCCGACGCGCCGTCCGTCCCAGGGCTCGGCCACGGCTTCGACGATCTCCAGCAGCAGGCGCCGGCGGCGGGCGGCGTCCCCGCCGTAGGCGTCGGTGCGGTGGTTGAGCGCGGGGTTGAGGAACTGGGGGATCAGGTACGGGCCGATGCCGTGGATCTCGACGCCGTCGAACCCGGCCTCACGGGCGTTCCGCGCGGCGGCCCGGTAGTCGGCGACCGTGGCCGCGATGTCCTCGGTGGTCATCTCGCGGGGGGTGACGGTGGCCGTGAACCCCCGTGCGGTGAAGGTCATTTCGTTGGGGTTGACGGCCGACGGGCCGACGGGCAGGTCGCCGCCGAGGTGATCGGGGTGCGACGCGGCGCCCACGTGCCAGAGCTGCTGGACGATCCGGCCGCCGAGGGCGTGCACGACGTCGGTGACCCGCCGCCAACCGGCCACCTGCCGCTCGCTGTAGACGCCCGGGACGTTGATGAAGCCGATCGCCCGGTCGCTGACCCAGGTGCCCTCGGTGATGATCAGCCCCGCGCTGGCCCGCTGGGCGTAGTAGGCCGCGTGCAGATCCGTCGGCACGAGACCGTCGTTGACGGCGCGGGCCCGGGTGGTCGGGGCCATCACCACCCGGTTGGGCAGCTCGAGGTCGCCGAGTTCCACCGGTCGCAGCAGCGGTTGCGCCAGGGCGGTCGGCCGGGTCGTACTCATCGTGTGTTCCCCTCATGGTTCAGGGCCGGCGAGGGCCGGCATAAGGTCGCACGAGAGGTCGTCCCCCGCCTCGACTCCATGCATTGACCATGAAATCAAACGAACTTGACGCCGAAAGGTGACCCCCCGCCCTGGGCGCACGGGCCTTCGAGCGGGATGACGCACGGGCGATGACGCACGGGCATGGACAGAGGAGAATGGTCTAGTCCACAATGAACACGTAAAGCTCCGCCCTCCCCGCACAGGTGGGCGGCAAGGGGCCCGGCGCTCTCTGCCCTGACCGCGCCACGGCCCCCGGTCGGCCGAACCCGGACGTGGGGCCCGCACACCCCGCGGACCCGGACCGGCCGATATCAGCTCCGGGCTGCGGTGCCGGTCGGGTCGAGGGTCCCTGCCGAGCGCCGCGGCCCGTGGCGCTTCTCCCTCCACCCCCGCTCTACGGCCAGGCGCGCAGGGCCAGTTCGGCCACCGCCTCCAGCTCTTCGCGGGTGGCGCCGTCGCGCGCCTGCTGCGACATGCCCTGGACGGTCGCGGCGGTGAAGCGTGCGAGGGCACGCGCGTCGGTGTCCGCGGGCAGCTCGCCCGCGGCCCTGTCCCGCCTCGATCGCCCGCTCGACGGCCCGCACATTGGCCTCGCGGCGCTCGCGCAGCTCCGCCACCACGTCCGCCGAGGCGGCGGTCGCGTTGGTGGCCGCGGTGATGACCAGGCAGCCGTGCGGCCGGCCGGGGGTCGTGTACGCGACGGCCGCCTCGCGCAGGGCGCGTTCGACACCCCGGCGGGCGGTGGGCTCCTCGGCGAAGGCACGGCCGAGGAAAGCGCCGTAGGTGTGGCCGTACTCCTCGACGACCGCGGAGAACAGGGCCTTCTTGTCGCCGAACGCGGCGTAGAGGCTGGGTGCGCCGATGCCCATGACCCGGGTGAGGTCGGCGATGGAGGTGGCCTCGTAGCCGTGCTCCCAGAAGGCCATGACCGCTCGTTCGAGGGCGGTCGCCCGGTCGAAGGACCGGGGGCGCCCACGCTGCTTCGTTGCCATGCGCCAATTCTATAGCGCTCGCTAGAAAATCTCTGCTACGGTTTTTCTGTAACGATCCCTAGAGAAAGAGGGGGGCGGCTCCCATGGGCGCGCTCAAGGGCAGGACGGCACTGGTGACGGGCGGCGGCCGAGGCATCGGCAGAGCGGTCTCGGAGCGGCTCGCGCGGGACGGGGCGCGGGTCGCGGTGCACTACGGACGGGACGACCGGGCCGCGCGGGAGACGGTCGCGGCGATCGAGGCGGCGGGCGGATCCGCCTTCGCCCTCCGCGCCGAGCTGGGCGTGCCGGGCGACGCGGAGTCCCTGTGGGCCGCGTTCGACGAGCACGCGGAGGGGGTGGACATCCTGGTCAACAACGCCGGGACGTCCGGGGCGCGCAAGCCGGTCGGGGAGACCTCCCCGGAGGAGTTCGACGAGGTCTTCGCGCTGAACACCAAGGCCCCGTTCTTCATCACCAAGCTGGCCCTCGACCGCATGCGGCCCGACGGCCGCGTGGTCAACATCTCGACCGGCCTCTCCCGCAGCCCGGCCATGACCGAGCTGATCTCCTACGCCATGTCCAAGGGCGCGCTGGACGTCTTCACCATGACCCTCGCCAAGGAGGTGGGCCCGCGCGGCATCACGGTCAACGCGGTGGCCCCCCGGCGTGGTCGACACCGACACCAACGCGGACTGGCTGCGCGGCGAGGCCAACGCGGCGGCCCGGGAGTGGGTGACCGAGGCGTCGGCACTCAAGAAGCTGGCCGGTCCGGCGGAGATAGCCGACGTGGTGGGCTTCCTCGCCTCGCCCGACGGACGCTGGGTGACGGGGCAGTGGATCGACGCGACCGGGGGCACCCTGCTGTAGCGCGCCGGCGACCTCCGCCACGGGCCCGCCTCTGTTAGATTGGTCTATACCACCCCAATCCCAAGATCGGCAGGCCCAGCGTGGAAGTTGTCATCGTCCCGGACGCCAAGGCAGGCGGAGAACTCATCGCGGAGGCCGTCGCCGCCCTGCTGAGCCGCAAGCCCGACGCTCTGCTCGGCGTTGCCACCGGCTCGACGCCGCTGCCCGTCTACGACGCGCTGGCGGCCCGGGTGCGCTCCGGCGCGCTGGACCCCTCGCGCGCCCGCATCTGCCAGCTCGACGAGTACGTCGGCCTGCCGGCCGACCACCCCGAGTCCTACCGGTCCACGGTGCTGCGCCAGGTCGTGGAGCCGCTCGGGCTGACCGAGTCCTCCTTCATGGGCCCCGACGGGAACGCCGAGGACGTCCAGGGCGCCTGCGACGCCTACGACCGCGCGCTGGCGGAGGCGGGCGGCGTGGACCTCCAGCTGCTGGGCATCGGCACCGACGGCCACATCGGCTTCAACGAGCCCTGTTCCTCCCTCGCCTCCCGCACCCGCATCAAGACGCTGACGGAGCAGACGCGGCAGGACAACGCCCGCTTCTTCGACAGCATCGACGAGGTCCCCCACCACGTCATCACCCAGGGCATCGGCACGATCCTGGAGGCCCGCCACCTGGTCCTGCTGGCCACCGGCGCCGGCAAGGCCGAGGCCGTGGCCCGCTCGGTCGAGGGCCCGGTCTCCGCCCTGGTCCCCGCCTCGGCGCTGCAGCTGCACCCCCACGCGACGGTGGTCGTGGACGAGGCGGCGGCGTCCGAGCTCAAGCTGGCGGACTACTTCCGGGCGACGTACGCGGCGAAGCCGGCCTGGCAGGGGCTGTAGCCCCTGCCAGGGGTGTCGGGGGGCGGGGCGGGTGCCGGGTGCTTGTGCCCCGGCCCCGCCCTTTCAACGCCGGACGGGATGAATCAGCCCGTCCGGCGATTGAGGACAGCGCCCGCAGGGCGCTTCAGGGGGCCGGGGCGCGCAGCCCCGGGAGAAACGGTGAAAGGGCGGGGCCGGGGCACAAGCCCCTCAGGCCGAGCACCCGGCGATCATCTCCGCCGCCGCCACCCCGCACACCCGCGCCGCACCATGCGTCGCCACATGCAACGCCCCCACCGGCTCAGCCTGATTGAGCCCCATCTCCACCACGACCGTGTCCGGCCGCACCTCCACCAACGCCCCCAACACCCCCGCCATCCACCCGTGCCGGTGCACATCGCGCACCACGGCGACGACCCGCCGCTCCCCCGCCGCCCGGAGGACGGCGTCCACCGAAGCCGTCTCCCGGCCGTACGTCCCGCTCGACGTCCCGGGCAGCAGCCGTTCCAGCTCCGCGCCCACGCCCCACGGCGTCTCGTCGCCGACCGCGATGTTCGCCAGCGGGGTGAACGCCGCGACGTACACGGGCCCATCGAGCGGAGGCACGGCCGAAGGCGTCACGCGCAGCGCCCGCCGCGCGGCGGCGAGCCCCACCCCGGGCGCGGGGGCGACGGCAGCACCCGCGCCGACCGCCCAGGCGCCCAGCCCCCGCACCCGCTCCGCCGCCTCCGCGAGCCTCTCCTCGCTCAACTCCCCCTCCCGCACGGCCCGGACCAGCGCGTCGCGCAACCGCAGCACGGTCCCCTCGTCCGCCAGCCCACCCCCCACGCAGATCGCGTCGGCGCCGGCGGCCACGGCCATGACGCTCCCCCGCTCGATGCCGTAGCCGTCCGCGATGGCCCGCATCTCCATGCCGTCGGTGACGATCAGCCCGTCGAAGCCGAGCCCGCCCTTCTCGACGGGCGCCCGCAGCAGCCCGTGCAGCACGGCCGGGCTGAGCGTGGCCGGCAGCCGCGGGTCGAGCGCGGGCAGCAGGATGTGCGCGCTCATCACGGCCTTCGTGCCGGCCGCGACGGCCGCCCGGAAGGGCACCAGCTCCCGTTCCTCCAGCGTCCGCGGACCGACGTCGATCCGCGGCATGTCGTGGTGCGAGTCGACCGACGTGTCGCCGTGCCCGGGGAAGTGCTTGGCGCACGTCGCGACACCCGCCGCCTGCATGCCCTCGACGTAGGCGGCGGTGTGCCGGGCGACGAGCCCGGGGTCGGCCCCGAAGGACCGCACGCCGATGACCGGGTTGTCGGGATCGGAGTTGACGTCCGCGGACGGCGCCCAGTTGAGGTTGACCCCGCAGGCGGCGAGCCGGCGGCCCAGTTCCCCGGCGACCGCCCGGGTCAGCGCGGTGTCGTCCACCGCGCCGAGCGCCAGGTTGCCGGGGAACGAGGAGCCGGTGCGGACTTCCAGGCGGGTGACGTCCCCGCCCTCCTCGTCGATCGCCACCAGCACGTCCTCCCGCTCGGCGCGCAGCGCGGCGGTGAGGGCGGCCAGTTGCTCGGGCGAGGCGATGTTGCGGCCGAACAGCCCGACGGAGGCGAGCCCTTCGCCGAGCCGCCGCAGCAGCCAGTCGGGGGCGGTCGTGCCGGTGAAGCCCGGCTGGAGGACGGTCAGGGCGTCACGGGTCAGCGTGTCCATGGATGTAGTGCTAGCCCTTCACTGCGCCGGAGGTCAGGCCTCCAACGGCCCTGCGCTGGAGGATGACGAAGAGGATGAGGATCGGGACGGCGAAGAGCGAGGAGGGCGGCCATCGTGGCGCCCCAGTCGTCGCCGAACGTGGTGCGGAACCCGGTGAGCCACAGCGGCAGCGTCTGTGCCGAGGGGTCCTTGCTCAGGATGAGGACGTAGGGGAACTCGTTTCCAGGTGGTGATGAAGCCGAACAGCGAAGTCGCCATCAGCCCGGGCGCCAGCAGCGGGAAGATCACCTTGCGGAAGGCCTGCGGCCGGGTGCACCCGTCCACCATCGCCGACTCCTCCAGCTCCTTGGGCACGGCGGCCACGTAGCCGCGCAGCGTCAGGACGGTGAACGGCAGCACGCAGAGCGTATAGATGGCGATGAGCGGCGGCAGGCTGTTCAGCATGTCGGCGTCGCGCACCAGCATGTAGTACGCGATGACCATGACCTCCCAGGGCGCCATCTGGGCCATCATCATCACCAGGATGAAGCCGCGCCGCCCGCGGAACCGCATCCGCGCGATGGCGAAGGACGCCAGCAGGGCGATGACCAGCGACAGCAGGACGGCGACGACCGTGGTGATCAGCGAGTTGGCGACGAACGTCCAGAAGCCGTCGGCCTCGACGGCCCGCCGGAAGTGCTCGGTGGTGGGGCTGGTGGGGAACCAGACGGGGGTGTCGCCGACGATGTCCTTGTTGGCCTTGAAGGCCGTGGCGAACATCCAGTAGACCGGGAAGACGAAGCCCAGGAACAGGACGACCGCCGTCGCCCCCGGCCAGATCCGGCCGAACAGGGAGCGCCTCACAGTTCGTCCTCCTCCTGCTTGAGCACCAGGCGCAGGTAGTAGGCCGACATCGTCACCAGGATGAGGATGGTGAGGATGGAGATGGCCGAACCCATGCCGAAGTGCTGGTTGTTCATGCCCTCGACGAACGCGTAGACCGGCAGCGTCTCGGTGAGCCGGTCCGACGCCGCCTCGTTGTGACGAAGACCTGGTGAACGACTTCTGAGAGATCAGATGACTTGCGAGTGAACGTCGTCGCAGAAGATAAGGCTTGAGGAAGGGGACAGGTCACCGAGGTGAACCGCTTCAGAACGCCGCGCGGTCGAGCGTCGCGCCTCGTGAGCTCCTTGGGGATGGTGTCGTCGCGCGTAGAGGTTGATCGGCGACGAACGCACGGACCGCCAGACGAACAAAAACTCAGCACGGTGTATGACGAAGAGAGTGTGAGACGGCCGCTCGTCCAGTTGTAGTCGGCCATACGAGTGCCAGCCCAGTCGGTCAGCACATCGTTGACGACGCCGTAAGCGCTGGGCGAACAGCCAACTGGAAGACGGTGGTGCGCGGCGACGTGGGAGCATCGCCCAGGCCAGCCCGAAGCCCCTAGCGAGAGCACAGCCGCAGTTCCTTGCCCAAGCCCGGCGAGCAGCAGTCCCGATCAGACAGCCGATCAGCATGATCAGCACACGTTGGCGGCGGAGTGAACACGATCGACCGCAGGGGTCACGCGCCAGAACTCGAATTGCCCAGCGTGTCGGTGTAGTTTCTCAGCCCGGTCCACTCGTGGTCGCCGATGAGCTGCCGCCGTTTGAGGTTCTGAACGACAGCAGGCCGGTTTCCTGACCATGATCCAGCCGAGCAGCAGCAACGGTGAAGACGGCCGCGGGGAGGATCAGCAGATACGGGACGGCGCTCCCGGCCCTCCCTCACCGCCACGACGCGCGGGCGGCGACCCGCCCTGCCGGCCGGCGGCGCGGCCCCGCCCGCCACCTCTTCGGTCTGCGCTGACATCGTCGTCCGCCTTCTCCCCTGTTTCACTTGCACGGTGGTTGCGTCGGGCCGGGCCGGTGGACGCGGACGGACCACCGCCCTCGTCCCCGCCGCCCGGTCACTGCTTCTGGCTGAGGCGCTTGTTGATGTCGCCCTCGACCTGCTTGGCCGCGTCCTCCGGCGACTTGCCGTTGAGAACGGCGGTCATGTACGCTTGATCGGGTTGGAGCGTTCTCCACCGCGGCCCACTCGGGGATCAGCGGGGTGGTGCCGCCGCCCTTTGCGGCCGGAGCGGCGCCTCGGCGGCCGCGTGCCTTCAGGCTCGCCAGCAGCGCGTCCTTGTTGGGGATCGACCCGACCTCCTTGGCCCAGCGCTGCCCTCGTTCTTGTTCGGACAGCGCGATCTTCAGGAACTCCTCGGCGAGTTCCTTCTTTCTTGCTGCGCTCGGCGATCGCCAGGTTGGAGCCGCCGAGGAAGACGCCCTCGGGCTTGTCCGCGCTCTCGCCCGGGATCGTGAAGTAGCCCAGGTCCTTCTCGATCTGGGGGTTGGCCTTGATCGCGGTGGGCCGCCTCCCAGCCCATGCCGATGAACGCGCCGGTCTTGCCCTTGGCGAAGATGTCGCTGCTGCGGGTGCCTCGTCCTTGTCCTTGGGCGCCTTGCTGAACGCGCTGAGTACTGCTGTAGATCTCATCGCCTGGTGACCTTGGGTCGGCGAGGTTGGAGCGACTTGCTGCCGTCCGTCTTCACCGAGTCGGCGCGCGGTGCCGACGGTCAGACCGTGAAGAAGTACCAGTTCTGGCCC
>NZ_BAAAXZ010000114.1:0-76339 GCF_039535865.1 Streptomyces thioluteus | reverse complement strand
CGAGACAGCCGAGGCCGGCCGGGGTGTGGAACAGCACGTGCAGCGGATCGGCGCCGAGGGCACCGCCCATCAGAAGAGCGAGGACCGGCAACAGGGCGAGCATCACGGCGGTGGACCTCGTGCCGGCCAACTGGGCGCGCAGATCCTCGCGTTGATCACGCTCCGCGGCGAGCGCGGCCCCGACCCGTTCGAGCCCGGCGGCCAGCCCGGCCCCGCCGTCGACGGCGACCTGCCAGCAAGCGGCCACTCCGGTCAGCCCCTCGGCCCCCGGCTGCCGACCGGCCTCCCGCAGGGCCGTCGGTACGTCACCGCCGAACCTCGCGGCCGCCGCGACGGCCGGCCATGACGGCCCCAGGCCATCCCCCGACACCGCCGCCACCGCCTCGCCGGGCTGCCGCCCCGCCCGCAGATCACCCGCGACGGTTCCGCACAACTCGATGACGGCATCCTCGCGTTGCGCACGCTCCCGCTGCCGCCGCCGGGCTGCCAGCCGGCGTCTCACCAGCGGAACAGCCGCCCCCGCCATGAGCAGGGGCAGGATCGACCCGCCGAGCAGACCGACGGCACACCCGGCCGGAAGACACCACAGTTCGCGCCGGCCCCGCACTGCGGCGAGCAGCCGCCCCGCGGCCTCCCGGAGCCGTGCCGGAAGGAGCGGCAAACGGGCACCGACCGCATTCCCACCCGCGAACAGCAGTCTCGCCCGGCGCAGTTCCCGCCCCCGCCGCACCGACGGCCGCACGGCGAACGCGGTCCCGAGCAGTGCTGTGGCCGTCAGCAGTGCCTGCGGTGCCGCCACCGGAACCGTCATGGCACGCCCCCGCTCCGTCCGCACAGCGCCGCGAGCCGGTCCCAGCCGGGCGCCCGCACGAAGCCCTCCGGGCCCCAGACCGCGGCCGGCACGGTGGTCACGAACCCGGCGCGGTCGCGGTCCAGTACGTGCACCTCGGCCACGCGCCGACGGCCGCCGCGGTCCCGCACGAGGTGGATGACCACCGACAGGGCCGCCGCCAACTGGCTGTGCAGCGCGGCCCGATCGAGCCCTGCCGTGGAGCCCAGGGCCTCCAACCGGGCAGGCACGTCGGCCGCGGCATTGGCATGGACAGTGCCGCAGCCCCCCTCGTGCCCCGTGTTCAACGCGGCCAGCAGATCGGTCACTTCGGGCCCGCGCACCTCCCCCGACCACCAGCCGGTCGGGCCGCATGCGCAGGGCCTGCCGCACCAGGTCCCGCAGAGTGACCAGGCCGGTGCCCTCCTGGTTGGCAGGGCGGGTCTCCAGCCGCACCACGTGCGGGTGGTCCGGGCGCAGCTCGGCCGAATCCTCGGCGAGGACGATCCGTTCGTCCGGCGCCACCAGGCCCAGCAGGCTCGACAGGAGGGTGGTCTTCCCCGACCCCGTCCCGCCGCTGATCACGAAGGAGAGCCGGGCGTCCAGCACGGAGCGGAGCAACTCCTGTCCGCCGGGCGGCACCGTCCCGGCCGCGGCCAGCTCGTCCAGGGTGAAGGCCCTCGGCCGCACCACGCGCAGCGAGAGGCAGGCCGACCCGACGGCCACCGGGGGCAGCACGGCATGCAGCCGGGTGCCGTCGGGGAGGCGCGCGTCCACCCAGGGGCGGGCGTCGTCCAGCCGCCGACCGGCGACCGCGGCCAGCCGTTGGGCGAGCCGGCGCACCGCCGCGGCGTCGGGGAAGGACACGTCCGCGCGCTGGAGGCCCGCTCCACGGTCCACCCACACCTGGTCGGGGGCTGTGACGAGGACGTCGGTGACCTCCGGTTCGGCCAGCAGCGGCTCCAGAGGCCCGCTGCCGACCAGCTCGGAGCGCAGCAGGGAGACGATGCCCAGCACCTCCGCGTCGCCGAGGAGCCGGCCCTCCTGACGCAGGGCCTCGGCCACCCGCGCCGGAGTCGGCTCGGCTCCCGTCACCGCCAGCCGCAGGCGCACGGCGTCCAGCAGCGCGGCGCTCATGCCGTCACGCCCTCGCCGTCGGGCAGCGCCCGCGCCCAGAACTCCGCGCAGAAGGCGGCCAGCGGCCCCCTGTCCGCACCCGGAGGCCGCCCCGCGGCCAGTGCCTGGGACAGGCCGGGATCGTCCGGCACTTCCCCGGCGAGAGGGAGGGAGAGAAGGCGGGCGATCTCCTCGCCGTCGAGCCCCGGTCCGCACGGCCCGCGGACCACCATCCGCAGGTCGCCCATCATCATGCCCACGGACAGGGTGACTTGGTGTGCGGCGGCGACCGCCCTCAGCTCGGAGGGCACCACCAGCAACCCCAGGTCCAGCTGCCCGAGCACCTCGGCGGACGTGCCGTCGGCACCGCGCGGCAGGTCGACGACCACCACCCCGCCCCGCCGGCGCGCCGCGGCCAGCACCGCGCGCACGGCCTCCGGCGGGACCACGGCGCAATCACCACGGTCCCAGCTCAGCAGGCGCAAGGCATGCGGCTCGGGCAGCGCCTCCTCCAGCGCGCGGCAGGCCACCCGCCCCCGGGAGCCGGCGAAGGCTGGCCACCTCAGCCCCTCGGCGCGCTCGGCCCCGAGCAGGACGTCGAGCCCGCCGCCCAGCGGGTCGGCGTCGATCAGCATGGTGCGCCGCCCGGCCCGGGCCGCCCCCACCGCGAGGGCGCAGGCCAGGGTGCTGGCTCCGGCGCCGCCCCGCCCGCCGATCACTCCCACGGTGAGGGCGGGCCCCTCCGCCTCCTCCACCGAGTCGGCGATCCGGTCGACCAGCCAGCCCTCGCCGTCCGGCAGCACCGCCACGTTGCGGGCACCGACGCCGAGGGCGCGCCGCCAGACACCGGGGTCGTCGGGATCCCGGCCGACGAGCACCACCCCCTCGCGGTGCGCGGCACCGGACAGGCGGTCGGCACAGTCGTCGCCGACCAGGACCAGCGGGGCGCCGGACCACTGCTCGGCCCGGACGGACGTCCCGTGGGCGACCTCGGGCAGGGCCCCGGCCGCCGCGCAGAGCCGCAGCAGGTCGTCGAGCACGCCCTCGTCCTCGGTGATGATCAATGGACCGCTCCGCCTCGCGGCGGCGGCCTTCCTCTCTTCTGCGACGGGTCCGTTCACGGCCCCTCCCCCTCTCCTGCGCGCCACACGACGCGCTCTCGCCTCCGCGGACATCGCGGAACTCGTGGGGAATCACCGTGCAGCCGACCGGGAAATCGTGTGGATCTTGGTGAAAAACTGTGGACAACTCAACGGTTGTGAATATCCCGCTCACCTATACCGGTGACTTCCACAGAGCAGTGCGGCGATTACGCACAGTTACGTGTATGAAGGAGGCGGGAGCGGCGCCGCGCGAGGCGCCCGACGGTCGAAGGAGGCCCGAGAGGATGCTCAAAACACATCCGGACATGCGACGACCCCCGCCGGGGGGGAGAGCGGGGGTCGTCCCCACGGCCGACTCGGGGGGGGGGAGGAGTCGGACCGGGTTAGACACGGTCGCGAACGATCCGTGACTTCCATGGTGTACCCGAGAGCCTTCTCAGGCAAACCCACACGCCTCAGCTTACGCCGAATGGAGGGCCCCTATGCTCGGCGGCGTGGAAAACCACTCCTTGCGCCGAACAGCCGCGTTCTTTGATCTGGACAAGACGGTCATTGCGAAGTCGAGCACGCTCACCTTCGGCAAGTCCTTCTACCAAGGCGGTTTTGATCAACCGGCGCGCCGCACTGCGCACCGCGTACACGCAGTTCGTCTTCCTGCTCGGCGGCGCGGACCACGAGCAGATGGAGCGGATGCGGAAGTACCTCTCCGAGCTCTGCCGCGGCTGGAACGTGCACCAGGTCCGGGAGATCGTCGCGGAGACCCTCCACGAACTCATCGACCCGATCATCTACGACGAGGCCGCCTCGCTCATCGAGGAGCACCACGCCGCCGGCCGCGACGTCGTCATCGTCAGCACCTCCGGCGCGGAGGTCGTCGAGCCGATCGGCGGACTCCTCGGAGCCGACCGCGTCGTGGCGACGCGCATGGTCGTCAAGGACGACGTCTTCACCGGCGAGGTGGAGTACTACGCGTACGGCCCCACCAAGGCCGAGGCGGTCCGCGAGCTCGCCGCCTCCGAGGGCTACGACCTGGCCGGCTGCTACGCCTACAGCGACTCGGCCACCGACATCCCGATGCTCGAATCGGTCGGCCACCCGCACGCGGTCAACCCCGACCGGGCGTTGCGCCGCGAAGCCGCCGCCCGCGATTGGCCGGTCCTCGCCTTCAACCGCCCGGTGCGTCTCAAACAACGGGTGGCGGCACTCCCGATGCCCTCCCGGCCGGCACTGCTGACCGCGGCCGCGGTCGGGGCCGTCGCGGCGGCCGTGGGGCTGTTCTGGCTGGCGAGCCGCCGCTCCCCCGCCAACCACTCTGAATGACCGTTTTGCGGCTAAAAGTAAAGAAGTGTGACTCAGCCTTCCGCTTACCCGGCCGGGGGAGTAGAAAGGAGTCAACGGCCCGCGAGACCAGGGACATCCGGGAGGACGCCCTCTTCGCAACATGGCCCCACGGACCGAGCACGGATGCCGGGCACCCACGCGACGCCGACCCGTCGATTACGGGCCAGTCGCATCAGGCGAGGCAAAGTTCCCCCGCCTGATGGACACCTTTCGTGCACGCACTGGTAACCCGGCGAACGTGCCAGTGGCGGTACCGGAAGCAAGACCGGTACCGCCGCAACATTGCGCCCACGCCGCGCACTTGCCGCTGCGAGCCCCCACTCACGGCTGCGCCCGGCCTCCGCGGACAGGCGCGATACCGACTTCCGCGTGCGGGGCGACATCGGGCCGGTCCGGGCGACGTCAAGCGGCGCCCCGCTGAAGGGCCTCACAGACCGCCGTGGACTCACGGGCCCCCAGCTCGGCCGCCCGGGCGCAGTGCGCGATCCAGGTGGCGACCCCCTCCGGCGTCCCGGAGGCGTACGCCCCGAGCGCGGACAGGTAGGCATCCCGCCCGAGTTCCGCGTGCCCCACCTCCGCGGGCAGATCGACTTGGGGTCGAGCCCGCTGCCGACCAGCACGATCCGCTCGGCCGCCCGGGCCACCAGCCCGTTGCAGGAGCCGAACGGACGCAGGGCCAGCAGCTCTCCGTGCACCACCGCCGCCGTCACCGGCGCGGGGGCCTCGCTGCCCGCGATCAACAACTGCGCCAGTCCTTCCAGCCGTCCCGCCATCTCCTCCGCGTCCGGCAGCGGCAGGTCGATCAGCGGTTCGTCGACGGTCTCGCCGCGCAGCCGGGGCCGCCCCACCGCGTCGTCCGGCTGGGCCTTCCCCGCGGCCACCAGATGCAGCCGGGCCAGCACCCGCATCGGGGACTGACGCCACACGCTCAGCAGCTGGCCCGCCTCGGCGGTCAGCCGCAACGCCGCCCCCACGGTGCGGGGTTCGCCCTCGCCGCCGAAGTCGGAACGGCGGCGCACCTCTTCGAGGGCCCAGTCCGCCCCGGAGAGCGCGGCCGAACCCCGCGCAGCGCGCAGCGCTGCCTCGGACGTCACTTCGTTGCTGCGGCGGCGCATCACCCGATGGCCGTACACCCGGTCCACACCCCTGCGTGCGGAATCCACGGAATCGGCGACGCCGGGGAGCGAGCCCAGGGCGGCCAGGGGATCGGCAGTCGTACTCATGAGTAAGACCCTACGCATTTCCCGCTCACACCCCTCGAAGGAGTGGTCTTCTTCACTCACCGACCTCACTTGCTGCACCTCCGCACCTACGCTTGGTGAACATGAAGATCGCTTTCGTAGGGAAGGGCGGCAGCGGGAAGACCACGCTGTCTTCGCTTTTCATCCGTCACCTCGCCGCCCGCCGCGTCCCGGTCGTCGCCGTGGACGCCGACATCAACCAGCACCTGGGCGCGGCGCTCGGACTGGACGAGGCCGAGGCGGCCGCCCTGCCCGCGATGGGCGCGCACCTTCCGCTCATCAAGGACTACCTTCGCGGCTCCAACCCCCGCATCCTCTCGGCCGAGACGATGATCAAGACGACGCCGCCCGGCCAGGGGTCCCGGCTGCTGCGGGTCGTCGAGGACAACCCGGTCTACGACGCCTGCGCACGGACCGTCCCCCTCGACGACGAGGCGTCCGTACAGCTCATGGCCACCGGCCCGTTCACCGACTCGGACCTCGGCGTGGCCTGCTACCACTCCAAGGTCGGTGCGGTGGAGCTGTGCCTCAACCACCTCGTCGACGGACCCGGCGAGTACGTGGTCGTCGACATGACGGCGGGCAGCGATTCCTTCGCCTCGGGGATGTTCACGCGCTTCGACATGACCTTCCTCGTGGCCGAACCGACGCGCAAGGGCGTGTCCGTCTACCGCCAGTACAAGGAGTACGCCCGGGACTTCGGCGTCCGTCTGAAGGTCGTCGGGAACAAGGTGCAGGGCCAGGACGACCTCGACTTCCTGCGGGACGAGACCGGCGACGACCTGCTCGCCTGCTTCGGCCACTCCGACTGGGTGCGGGCCATGGAGAAGGGCCGGCCTCCCCTCTTCGACCTGCTCGAAGGGGTCAACCGCGAGGCGCTGGGCACGCTCCGCGAGGCCGCCGACGCGGCCTACGAGGTCCGCGACTGGCACCGCTACACCCGCCAGATGGTGCACTTCCACCTGAAGAACGCGGAGAGTTGGGGAAACGCGAAGACGGGCGCCGACCTGGCGGCCCAGGTCGACCCCGCCTTCGTGCTCGGCGAGCCCCTGCCGGCTACCCCGCAGCCGGTCTGACCAGTACGGGCCTGATCCGCACGGGTTTGATCCTCGACGACTTGTCGTCGTCCTCGTCGTCGTCATCCTCGTCGTACCGGCCGGAGCCGCCGTCCGGATCGTGCGTCGAGGGCTCCTGCGACGACGGGGCGTGCCAGGAGGGCGCGTGCGGCGCGGGCACGTGCGGCTCGGACGCCGGGGTGTCGGCCAGGTGGGCCCAGCCGCGCCGCGGCGCCTCACCGACCTCCAGCCGGCGCAGCCGCGCGAGTACGTCGGGGTCCTGGGCGTCCAGCCAGTCGGCGAGCTGCTTGAAGGAGACGCAGCGCACGCCCTCCTTGGTGCAGACCCGGGCGATCACGCTCTCCACGGCCCGCATGTAGATGCCGCCGTTCCATGACTCGAAGTGGTCACCGATGAACAGCGGTGCGCGGTTGCCGTGATACGCCCGCTCGAAGCCGGCCAGCAGCCCGTCGCGCATCTGCCGGCCCCACGCGGCGCGCCGTGAGGGGTCGCCCTTGGTCGTACCCGACTGGTTGGCAAGGAAGTTGTAGTCCATCGACAGGGTTTCGAAGCCCCGGCCGGGGACGGGCACGTCCTGGAGCGGGAAGTCCCACAGGCCGCCGATCTTCGACGGCCAGACCTGTCGGCCGCCCGCCGAGCTGGCGTCGTAGCGGAAGCCCAGCTTCTTGGCCGCCCGGACGAGGTTGTGCTGGCCCTCCAGGCAAGGAGCCCGGCCGCCGACCAGTTCCTTGCCGTAGTCGAAGGGCAGGGGCGCCTCCTCCTTCAGGCCCGCGTTGGTCTTCCAGTGCCGCACCATCCACCTGGCCTGCCGGATCTCGCTCGCCCACTCCCCCGGCGTCCAGGTGCCCACCCCCCGGTCCGCGCCGCAGAAGTGCCCGTTGAAATGGGTGCCGATCTCGCTGCCGTCCAGCCAGGCGCCGCGCAGCTGCTCCACGGTGTCCCGTACGCCGCGGACGTCATTGAAGCCGATGTCCGAGGATCCGGGCGCGTGTTGGGGCGGTTCGTAGAGGTGGCGCTTCCCCTCGGGAAGCATGTAGACGCCGCTGAGGAAGTACGTCATCGTCGCGTGGTACTTCTTGCCGATCCTGCGGAAACGGGAGAAGAGCCGCTGGCTGTCCTCCCCGGCGCCGTCCCAGGAGAACACCACGAACTGCGGCGGCTTCTCGCCGGACGCCATCCGCCGAGGTCTGGGCTGGCGCGGCTGCGGGCCGGTGTCGGCGGTGGAGCCGTCGCCGAGCAGTCGCACCGGCCGTTCCACGGCCTTCGGACCGGCGGCCGCCTGTGGCCCCGGAACGTCCGCGCCGTCGTCCCCCGCACAGCCCGCGGCCCCGGCCGCCAGCGCCAGCGCGGCGAGGCCGCCCAGTGTGTGTCTCCATGCAGCCGCCATCAGGCATCTCACCCTTCGACCTGCTCAGCCGGTCCGGCGGGGGCCTCGCCGCCCTGATCCGCCGCCATTCCGGCCAACTTCGCACGATCAAAAGAAAAGATAAGTATGACAAGCCGAAAAAAATGAATATTCACTCCATAGGAGGAAGCTCCCGGTTGATGGGAATCGCCCCCCTTCCCTCCGACCTTTACTCTCCATTACGATTCGTTTACCGAGAGTTGATAACTCTCGCCACAGCCCCGCCACGCAGCCGCTCCGGCCGCTGCCCGCCGTGACCCCGGCCGTGCCTCTGGCCCCGGCCGCCGCCCGACGCAGACGGGACCCGACCATGCACGCTCGACCGACCCACCCCCCGCCGACCGACCGCGCCACGGCCGACCTCCTCGACCGCCCCCACCACCCCACGGTGAGGCGCGACTTGACCGCCTCGGTCACCCTGGCGCTGACCGCGGTCCCGCTCTCCCTCGGCATCGCACTCGCCGCCGGCGCGCCCCCGCGGGCCGGGCTGATCGCGGCGGCGGCCGGAGGCCTGGTCGCGGGCGGCCTGGGACGGGTGCGGCTGCGGGCCGGAGGAGCGGCCGTCGGGCTCGTGGCGGTGACGGCCGAGCTGGTGCAACGCTTCGGCTGGCAGGCCACCTGCGCGATCACCGTGCTGGCCGGGCTGGCGCAAGTCGCCCTGGGGGCCGCCCGCGTGGCCCGGGTGATGCCGGCCACGGGCCCGGTCGTCGCGCGCGGCGCGCTGGCCGGCATCGGGGTGATCATCGCGCTGGGCCAACTCCGCGTCCTGCTGGACGGCCGGCCGGCGGAGCAGCCGGGGAACCCCTGGGTCTTTCCCGGGGAGTTGCCCCCTCCGCACGCTCCGGCGATCCTGGCCGGCGCCTGCGTCCTCGCCGTACTCGCCGCGTGGCCGAGGCTGCCCGGCAGGGCCGGGCGCGCGGCCCGCACCGTGCCCGCCCCGCTCGCGGCCGTAGCGCTCGCCACCGCGGTCACCGCAGGTACGGATCTTCCCCGATTCCCGTTCCCTGACTGGCGTGTGGCACCCCTGCCCGCCCTTCCCGACGGCCCGGTCCTCGCGATCTGCGCCGCGGTGCTGACCATGGTCCTGGTGGCGGGCATGGAAGCGCTGACGCCCCCGGCGGGCGGCCGGGGAGCCGGGGAGCCGGACAGCGAGCTGGTCGGCCAGGGTTCCGCCACCGTCGTGTCCGGGCTGCTGGGAGGGCTGCCGGTCACCGGAGGAACGGCTTCCGGCGGCAGCGGGGCAGCACCCCTCGGCCGCAAGTCCGTGATCCTGTACGGGATGTGGGTGCTGCCGTGCGCGGCGCTGTGCGCCTCGGCGCTGGAGCTGGTCCCGGTCGCGGCCCTCGCCGCGCTGGTCCTCGCGGCCGGCGTACGGATGGCCGGGTTCCGGCACCCGGAGCGGATGCGGGGGCGCCGCGAGCTCATCCTCCACGTCTCCACCCTCGTCGCGGTCACGCTGTTCGGCGTCCTCCCGGGCACCGCCACCGGCATCGCCGTGGCCGCCCTGCTCTCCCTGCGCCGACTCGGACGCACCCGGATCACCGTCGCGGCGACGCAGGAGGGCCCCTATCAGGTGGCGATTCACGGCCAGTTGACGTTCTCGCGGTACCGAGGCTGCGCCGCGCCCTCCACCGCGTCCCGCACGGCGCCGGCGCGGTGGTGGAGCTGGACGGATCCTTCATGGACCATGCCGCCTACGACGCCCTGCACACCTGGTCGAACGGCCATCGCGCGCAGGGGGGTTGGGTCACGGTGAACGGGCGCTCGGGGCATTCCGTCACCGAGCCCTCCGACGGTCACGTCTGCCGGCCCTGGACCCCCTGGCGCAACCATCACTGCGTCCGCCCCCGCCGCGGCGGGGGACTCCCCCGGCGGCCGCCAACTGATCGCGGAGTGAGCGCGTTCCAGCGCTGACACGGCGCCCCTCGTCCGTGAGGAGCTGGCGCGGCTGGCCCGCGAGGGCCAGCAGCCGGCCAGCTCTTCCTGACCTGCGCCGACTCCCGGCTGGTGACCAGCATGATCACCTCCAGCGGCCCGGCGACCTGTTCACCGTGCGCAACGTCGGCAACATGATGCCGCCGCCCGGCAACGACGCCGTGTGCGACTCCGTCGCCGCCGCCGTGGAGTACGCCGTGGAGGTGCTGAAGGTCGCCAGCATCACCGTCTGCGGGCACTCGGGATGCGGAGCGATGCAGGCCTTGCTGGACACCGCCGCGCCGGGCGCCGACGCGGCCGCCCCGCAGACCCCGCTCGCCCGCTGGCTGCGGCACGGCCGGCCGAGCCTGGCGCGCATGCAGCGGATCGGCCGGCTGGGGCGCGGCGAAGTGGCCCTGGCCGAGCGGCCCGTGGCGGACGACATCGAACGGCTGGCGCTCGTCAACGTAATGCAGCAGCTCGATCACCTGATGGCGCACTCCTGCGTGGCCCGGCGCGTCGCGGAGGGGACGCTCCACCTCCAGGGCATGTACTTCCACGTGGCCGAGGCCCAGGCCTATGTGCTGGACCGACGGTCGCGCACCTTCGCCGCCGTACGGCCGGGAGTGCTCGATGCCGTCTGACCTCGGCCGACCCATTCCCATAGGTCTAAACCACCATTCCTCCGTCACCCCTTGTCAGGGTCCGCCCCCACCTGGTGAGCTATGCCCGGGACGCAACGGACCCCCTGGGAAAGGGAGATGTCGTGAGCAACGAAAGCCTGGCCAACCTCCTCAAGGAGGAGCGCCGGTTCGCACCGCCTGCCGCTCTGGCCGAGCAGGCCAACGTCACCGCGGAGGTCTACGAGCGGGCGCGGGCCGACCGGCTGGGCTTCTGGGCCGAGCAGGCGCGCCGGCTGAGCTGGCAGACCGAGCCGACCGAGACGCTGGACTGGTCGAATCCGCCGTTCGCCAAGTGGTTCGCCGACGGCAGGCTCAACGTGGCCTACAACTGCGTGGACCGCCACGTGGAGAACGGCCTCGGCGACCGCGTGGCCATTCACTTCGAGGGCGAGCCGGGCGACACCCGCTCGATCACCTACGCCGAGCTCCAGAGCGAGGTCTCCCGGGCCGCGAACGCCCTGCTCGAGCTGGGCGTCCGCCCCGGCGACCGGGTGGCGATCTACCTGCCGATGATCCCCGAGGCGGTCGTGTCGATGCTCGCCTGCGCGCGCATCGGGGCCCCGCACTCGGTGGTCTTCGGCGGCTTCTCCGCCGACGCCCTCGCGACCCGGATCAACGACGCCGACGCCCGCGTCGTCATCACCGCCGACGGAGGCTTCCGGCGCGGCAAGCCCTCCGCGCTCAAGCCCGCCGTGGACGAGGCCCTCACCCGCCCGGGCACCGAGAACGTCCGCAGCGTCCTCGTCGTCCGCCGCACCGGCCAGGAGGACGTCGCCTGGACCGAGGGCCGCGACGTGTGGTGGCACGACCTGGTGGAGCGGCAGTCCGACCGGCACACCCCCGAGGCGTTCGACGCCGAGCACCCGCTGTTCATCCTCTACACCTCGGGCACCACCGGGAAGCCGAAGGGCATCCTGCACACCTCCGGCGGCTACCTCACCCAGGTCTCCTACACCCACCACGCGGTCTTCGACCTCAAGCCCGAGTCCGACGTCTTCTGGTGCACCGCCGACATCGGCTGGGTGACCGGCCACTCGTACATCGTCTACGGCCCGCTCAGCAACGGCGCCACCGAGGTCCTCTACGAGGGCACGCCCGACACCCCGCACGGGGCCGCTGGTGGGAGGTCGTCCAGAAGTACGGCGTCACCGTCCTCTACACCGCGCCCACCGCGATCCGCGCCGCCATGAAGTGGGCGACGACATCCCGGCCGGGTACGACCTCTCCAGCCTGCGCATCCTCGGCTCCGTCGGCGAGCCCATCAACCCCGAGGCATGGGTCTGGTACCGCGAGCACATCGGCGCGAAACCGCACGCCCGTGGTGGACACCTGGTGGCAGACCGAGACGGGCGGCATCATGATCAGCCCGCTGCCCGGGGTCACCGAGACCCAAGCCCGGATCCGCGCAGGTGCCGGTCCCCGGCATCGCCGCGGACCGTGGTGGACGACGAGGCGCGCGAGGTGCCCGACACGGCGCCGGCGGCTACCTCGTCCTCACCGAGCCCTGGCCCTCGATGCTCCGCACCATCTGGGGCGACGACCAGCGCTTCCTCGACACCTACTGGTCCCGCTTCGAAGGGCGCTACTTCGCCGGCGACGGCGCCAAGAAGGACGACGACGGCGACATCTGGCTGCTCGGCCGGGTCGACGACGTCATGGCTCGTCTCGGGCCACAACATCTCCACCGACCGAGGTCGAGTCGGCCCTCGTCTCGCACCCGAGGGTCGCCGAGGCCGCGGGTCGTCGGCGCGACCGACCCCCAGACCACCCAGGCCATCTGCGCCTTCGTCATCCTGCGCGGCGAAGGGGAGAACGCGGACGAGGCCGCCCTGGTCGAGGAGTTGCGGGCGCACGTCGGCAAACAGCTGGGGCCGATCGCCAAGCCCAAGCGCGTCCTGCCGGTGGCCGAGTTGCCCAAGACCCGCTCCGGCAAGATCATGCGCCGGCTGCTGCGCGACGTCGCCGAGCACCGCACGCTCGGCGACGTGACCACCCTGACCGACTCCTCGGTCATGGACCTCATCCAGGCCAAGCTCCCGGCGGCTCCCGCCGAGGACTGACCCGAAATCCCGCACCCGTCAAAGGGCGTCCGGCTTCCGCCGGGCGCCCTTCAACCGTTCGGGCTAAAGTACAGAGGCAACGCGTATAAATCTCGACAAGAATCACAGGCGCGCCGGAAGTCTGGTCGGCACTCAGCACACGTGGCCCCACGTGTGTCAGTCGGTCGATCCCAGGAGGTCCCCACCGTGGCCGCGCCCAAGAACAACCGTTCCGTCTTCCTCGGCCGGCTGCCGCTGCCCGAGCGGAACTTCCTCGCGGACGCGCTGCGTACCGAGACCGTCGGCGGCGTCCTGCTGCTGGTCGCGGCCGTCGCCGCGCTGATCTGGGCGAACACCCCGATCAAGGACGGCTACGAGTCCATACGTGACTTCCATCTGGGCCCCGGATCGCTCGGCCTGAACCTCTCGGTCCAGCACTGGGCCGCCGACGGACTGCTGGCGGTCTTCTTCTTCGTCGCCGGCATCGAGCTCAAACGGGAACTGGTCGCCGGCGAGCTGCGCAACCCCAAGGCCGCCGCCCTCCCCGTGGTCGCCGCACTCTGCGGCATGGCCGCCCCCGCCCTCGTCTACGCCACGGTGGCCACCACCGGCGGCGGCTCCCTGAAGGGCTGGGCCGTCCCGACCGCCACCGACATCGCCTTCGCGCTCGCCGTCCTCGCGGTCATCGGCACGGCACTGCCGTCGGCGCTGCGGGCGTTCCTGCTGACACTGGCCGTCGTCGACGACCTCTTCGCGATCCTCATCATCGCGATCTTCTTCACCTCGACGCTGAACTTCGCCGCTCTGGGCTTCGCCGTCCTGGGCCTCTTCGTCTTCTGGCTGCTGCTGCGCAAGGGCGTCCGGGGCTGGTACATCTACGTCCCGCTGGCCGTCGTCAACTGGGCGCTGATGTACAACAGCGGCGTCCACGCCACCATCGCCGGCGTCGCCATGGGCCTGATGCTGCGCTGCCACCGGCACGACGACGAGCAGGAGTCCCCCGGCGAGCACATCGAGCACCTGGTGCGCCCGCTCTCGGCCGGCCTGGCCGTGCCGATGTTCGCGCTCTTCTCCGCCGGGGTGGCGATCTCCGGCGGAGCGCTGTCGGACGTCTTCCGCGAGGCCGGAGACGCTCGGCGTCGTCCTCGGCCTCATCGTCGGCAAGGCGATCGGCGTCTTCGGGCGGCACCTGGCTGGCCGCCCCGGTTCACCCGCGCCGAGCTCAACCCCGACCTCAAGTGGCCCGACGTGCTTGCGGTCGCGTCACTGGCCGGCATCGGCTTCACCGTCTCGCTGCTCATCGGCGAGCTGGCCTTCGGCGGCGACCCGGTGCTGATGGGCGAGGTCAAGGCGGCGGTCCTGGTCGGTTCGCTGATCGCGGCCGTCCTCGCGAGCATCCTGCTCAAGCTGCGCGACAACAAGTACAAGAAGCTCTGCGCCGACGAGGACCGGGACGAGGACCAGGACGGCATCCCCGACATCTACGAGCAGGGCAACCCCGACTACCACCTGCGCATGGCCGCGCTCCTCGAGGCGAAGGCCGCCGAGCACCGCCGCCTGGCGGAAGTCACCTCCGGGCGCACCACCGACGACGATGGTCCGGCATGATCTGAGTGTCTTCACATCCGCTGAAGACGGGCGGAACACCCACGGAAGACCCGTGGGGGACCGCGGAAGACCCGCAGACGACGGAGCGACGACGATGAGGGAGCAGCGATGAGCGCAGCCGACGACGGTGCCGACCGCAGCCTCGGCCAGCTGGTGGCCACGGCCACCACGGAGCTGTCCGCGCTGGTGCACGACGAGATCGCGCTGGCCAAGGGCCGAGCTGCGCGAGGACGCCAAGCGGGTCGGCATCGGCGGCGGCGCGATCGCCGCGGCGGGCGTCCTGGCGCTCTTCTCGCTGCCGGTGCTGAGCTTCGCGGCGGCCGTACGGGATCCACAGCACGGGGCTGGGCCTCGCCTGGTCGTTCCTGATCACCGGCGGCGCCTTCCTGGTGCTGGCGGCGCTGCTGGGACTGCTGGCCGTGCGGAAGTTCAAGAAGATCAGCAAGCCGGAGAGGAGCCTGGCCCTCGGCCAAGGAGACGGCGGCGGTCCTGGGTACGGTCAAACCTCACCCCCGTCCTCTGAAGGACGCGGGCCAGGCGGGCGCATCTGTGACACGCTCGTCCGTATGACGGTGCCCGATACCTCCGCAGCGCCCGCGTCCCCCGGCCCCGAAGGGGCTCCGGACCCCGCTGTTCCGGCGGCCGTCGCCGCGTCTCCCACGGAGGTCGTCCGCCCCGACGGGCCGTGGACGCACCGGGACGTCGCGGCGAACGGGGCGCGGTTCCACATCGCCGAGATGGGCGAGGGACCGCTGGTGCTGTTGCTGCACGGCTTTCCGCAGTTCTGGTGGACGTGGCGGCACCAGATGCCGGCCCTGGCGGAGGCCGGATTCCGGGCGGTCGCGATGGACCTGCGCGGAGTGGGCGGCAGCGGACCGCACCCCCCGGGTTTACGACCCCGCGAACCTGGCCCTGGACATCACCGGGGTGATCCGCTCGCTGGGCGAGCCGGACGCGGCGCTGGTCGGGCACGCCCTGGGCGGCTACCTGGCCTGGACGGCCGCGGTGATGCGGCCCAAGCTGGTCCGCCGGCTGGTGGTGTCCTCGATGCCGCACCCGCGGCGGTGGCGCTCGGCCATGCTCACCGACGCGCAGCAGACGGCCGCGGGCTCCGCGGTCTGGGGCTTCCAGCGGCCGTGGCTGCCGGAGCGCAGGCTCGTCGCGGACGACGCGGCGCTGGTGGGACGGCTGATGCGCGACTGGTCGGGCCCCCGGCTGCCGGACGACGAGGCGGTGGCGGTCTACCGGCGGGCGATGACGATCCCGTCGACGGCGCACTGTTCCATCGAGCCGTACCGGTGGATGGTGCGGTCGATGGCACGGCCGGACGGCATCCAGTTCAACCGCCGGATGAAGCGGCCGGTGCGCGTGCCCACGCTGCATGTCCACGGATCACTCGATCCGGTGATGCGCACGCGCAGCGCCGCCGGATCGGGCGAGTTCGTGGAAGCGCCGTACCGCTGGCGGCTCTTCGACGGGCTGGGGCACTTCCCGCACGAGGAGGACCCGGCGGCCTTCTCGACGGAGCTGATCGGCTGGCTGAAGGACCCGGAGCCGGACCGGTAGGCGCCCGGAGCCTCCGGTGTCGCGCCCCCGCAGGTCCGACGCCCGACAGACAATCTCGAACATTTGACCGACGAATGGCCACTTGCCCCATGCATAGGCCAATTGCCGGACCCCGAGGCGATTACCGACCTTCCGCCCCGGGCACAGACCGGGGTATGGGCTGGACGCACGACCATCGCGACCTGACTCAGCAGCGCGGCGCCGACGACGATGCCGCGCTGACTGTGGCCACCGAAGTGCCCGAGCGGGCGGAGGGGCGTCGCGACGCCTGCCCGCCGGGGGACGGCACGGACCCCAGGATCGGCATCCCGCGCATCATCCGGCGCCGCGCGCGCGTGGGTCTCGGCGCGGCTGCGCCACCCCCGCGGCCGCTGACACCCGGGCGCGCGACCGCCCTCCCCGCACACGGACGGGCCCCGTCACCGGCTCAGAGCGCACACCCCTGCGTCTCGGCCTGTGCCATGGCCGTACGGCCCACCACGACGTCCTCGTGCACCTCGTCCGCCGTGAGGGCGTAGCCCGTGTCCGCGTCGTCGAGCGACTTGGCGAAGACCACGCCGTAGACCCGCCCGTCGGGGGTCAGCAGCGGGCCGCCCGAGTTGCCCTGCCGCACGGTCGCGTACAGGGAGTAGACGTCGCGGCGCACATAGCCGCGGTGGTAGATGTCCGGGCCGTTGGCGTCGACGCGGCTGCGGACCCGGGCGGACCGCACGTCGTACGCGCCGTTCTCCGGGAAGCCCGCGACGATGGCGCTCCGGCCGCTCTCGGCGTCCACCGGGGCGAAGCGCAGGGCGGGCGCGTCCAGCGCGGGGACGCTCAGGACGGCGATGTCGCGCTTCCAGTCGTAGAGGACGACCTTGGCGTCCAGCAGCCGACCCCTGCCCCCGATCTGCACCGTCGGCTCGGTCACCCCGCCCACCACATGGGCGTTGGTCATCACGCGGTGCGGCGCGAAGACGAATCCGCTGCCCTCCAGCACCTTGCCGCAGCCCGGCGCGTTGCCGACGACCTTGACGATGCTGCGCTGCGCCTCGGCGGCGACGGCGCTGCCCGACAGCTCCGGGTCCGGCGGCGGCACCGAGGTGATGGTCTCGGCCGAGAAGGGGGCGAAGACCTGGGGAAAGCCGTTCTGGGCGAGGGCCGTGCTGAAGTCGGCGAACCAGGTGTTGGCCTCCCCGGGCACGACCCGGGCGACGCCGAGCAGCACCTTGGAGCCGCGCACCCTGCTTGCCGAGCGTCGGCAGGGAGGTGCCGGCGAGGGCGGAGCCGATCAGCCAGGCGACGAGCAGCATGGCGACGACGTTGACCAGCGCCCCGCCCGTCGCGTCCAGCGCGCGGGCCGGGGACCAGGTGATGTGGCCGCGCAGCCGGTTGCCCAGGTGTGTGGTCGCCGCCTGGCCCACGGAGGCGCAGACGATCACGATGACGACCGCCGCCACGGCGGCCAGGGTGCCCGGCGACCGGTCGCCCGCGGCGCTGTCCCAGACCACCGGCAGCGCGTAGAGGGCGGCCAGACCGCCGCCGAGGAACCCGACCACCGAGAGCACGCCGACCACGAACCCCTGGCGGTAGCCGATGACCGCGAACCAGGCGGCGGCCAGCAGCAGCACGATGTCCAGTACGTTCACCGAAGGGTGCCTCGCATTGCGGTTGTCGGCGGGACGGCGGCGGGTCTGCGGGGCCGGGGCACGGCGGTCAGGAGCTCCAGTCGAGCGGGACCTCCCGGCCGGCGTCCCAGGGCCGCTCCCAGCCCGCGTAGTGCAGGATGCGGTCGATCACCCCCCGCCGTGAAACCCCAGACCAGCGCCTCGTCCAGGTGGAACACCGGGCCGCGGTGGCCACTCGGGTGGACGGCGGTCGCGCGCTTCGCCGGGTCCGTGAGCTCGGTGACCGGGACGGCGAAGACCCGGGCCGTCTCCGCGGGGTCGACCGGCCCGACCGGGCTGGGCTCGCGCCACCAGCCGAGCACGGGGGTCACGACGAACCCGCTGACCGGGATGTACAGATCCGGCAGCACGCCGAAGACCTGGACGCCGGACGGGTCGAGCCCCGTCTCCTCCTCGGCCTCGCGCAACGCGGCGCGCACGAGCCCGCCGTCGGCGGGGTCGCCGTCCTCCGGGTCGAGGGCGCCGCCGGGGAAGGAGGACTGCCCCGCGTGCGAGCGCAGCGTGCCGGCACGCTCCAGGAGCAGCAGCTCCGGACCCTCGGGACCCTCGCCGAAGAGCACCAGGACGGCCGAGCGCCGCCCGCCCGTCTCGGGCGGCAGATAACGGCTCAACTGCTGCGGCTCGACGTCCCGGAGGGCCCGCGCGACCGGTTCCAGCCAGGCGGGCAGGCCCTCGGCGGTGACGGTGATCTCCCGGCTGTCCCGGCCGTACGTGCTCCTCATGCGCTTCCCCATGTCCCCGTTTGTCCCGGTCGTGCCTGGTGTCCCGGTCGTCCCTGGTCCGTGCCCGTCGGCCGCGCGGCGTTCCCGCGCGCCGTGCCCGTCAGCCGGCTCCCAGCGGGGGCGCGGGCGGCCCAGGGAAGTCCGGCGGCGGCTTGAGCCGCTGGCCCGGCATGCCGCCCTTCTCGTACTTGAGGAGCTTCTTCGCCTTCTCCGGGTCCGTCTCGCCCTCGCCGTACGAGGGGCACAGCGGGGCGATCGGGCAGGCCCCGCAGGCGGGCTTGCGGGAGTGGCAGATGCGGCGGCCGTGGAAGATGACGCGGTGCGAGAGCATCGTCCAGTCGCTCTTCGGGAAGAGCGAGCAGACCTCGGCCTCGATCTTCTCCGGGTCCGTCTCGGCGGTCCACCTCCAGCGGCGCACGAGGCGCTGGAAGTGCGTGTCGACGGTTATGCCCGGGACGCCGAAGGCGTTGCCCAGGACGACGTTGGCCGTCTTGCGGCCGACGCCGGGGAGCGAGACGAGGTCCTCCAGCCGGCCGGGCACCTCGCCGTCGAAGCGGTCCCGCAGGGCGGCGGACAGGCCCATCAGGGATCTGGCCTTGGCCCGGAAGAAGCCCGTCGGCCGGATCAGCTGCTCCAGTGCCTCGGGGTCGGCGGCCGCCATGTCCTCCGGCGTCGGGTAGGCGGCGAAGAGGGCCGGGGTGGTCTGGTTGACCCTCAGATCGGTGGTCTGGGCGGAGAGGACCGTCGCGACGAGGAGCTGGAAGGGGTTCTCGAAGTCCAGCTCCGGGTGGGCGTAGGGGTAGACCTCCGCGAGCTCGCGGTTGATCCGCCGGGCCCGCCGGACGAGCGCGGTCCGCGACTCCGGCTTCGACGGCTTCGAGGACTTCTTCGACGACTCCGAGGACTTCGACGGCTTCGCGGCCGGCTGCTTCTCCGACGCCGTCCCCGCGGCCCGACGGACTCTCGGTTTCGTCTCTTTTGCGTCGTTTGACGATTTCGCGGCGGGGCGTTCGCCCACAGCGGAATCACGGGCCGAGGTCACCCTCCCGGCCCCCTTGCCCTGTGCTCTCACCGGCGTATTGGACACCCGGCCAGACTAAAGCCCAGCAGTGACATCCGCCCCGGCCGCGGGAAAAGCACAGCCCAATCGGACCCCTGCCGTAGGGCTTCCGCCGACGATGCGCCACACTTGTGTTTGATCACACAGTTTTACCGACGGGCATCATGGGGACCACGGTCCTCTGTGCATGTCGACAAGGAGAGAACTCGTGGACGACGTTCTGCGGCGCGCCCCGCTCTTCGCGGCGCTCGATGACGAGCAGGCCGCTGAGCTGCGCGCCTCCATGGGCGAGGTCACTCTCGCGAGGGGCGACGCCCTGTTCCACGAAGGCGACCCGGGCGACCGCCTCTACGTGGTGACCGAGGGCAAGGTGAAGCTCCACCGCACCTCCCCCGACGGCCGCGAGAACATGCTGGCCGTGCTGGGCCCGGGCGAGCTCATCGGTGAGCTGTCCCTCTTCGACCCCGGACCGCGCACCGCCACCAGCCACCGCGCTGACCGAGGTCAAGCTCCTCGGCCTCGGCCACGGCGACCTCCAGCCGTGGCTCAACGCCCGCCCGGAGGTGGCCACGGCCCTGCTGCGCGCCGTCGCCCGCCGCCTGCGCCGCACCAACGACTCCATGTCGGACCTCGTCTTCTCGGACGTCCCCGGCCGTGTCGCCAAGGCGCTGCTGGACCTGTCGCGCCGCTTCGGCGTGCAGTCCGAGGAGGGCATCCACGTGGTGCACGACCTCACCCAGGAGGAGCTCGCCCAGCTTGTCGGCGCGTCCCGCGAGACGGTCAACAAGGCCCTCGCCGACTTCGCCGGCCGCGGCTGGCTGCGCCTGGAGGCGCGCGCCGTGATCCTGCTGGACGTGGAGCGCCTGGCGAAGCGCTCCCGCTGACGCGGGCCGTACGCACCGGAGCCCCGCTTCCCTCACGGAGCGGGGCTCTCGTACGTCCTCCCTCCGGCGGCCGCGAGCCGAAGGAGCCCGGCGGGCGCGGAGGTTGACGAGGCGCGAAGCCGCCCGGACCTGACAGAGTCCCGGCGGCCGTCCGGGAAACCCGCTCCCCGGACGGGCCCGTCAGATGAGCCCGTGCTCCCCCAGGTAATCCAGCTGCGCCCGCACCGACAGCTCCGCCGCCGGCCAGACCGCGCGGTCCACGTCCGCGTAGACGTGGGCGACGACCTCCTCGGGCGACCGGTGGCCCGCCTCGACGGCCGTCTCCACCTGGGCGAGACGCTTGGCGCGGTGCGCGAGGTAGTACTCCAGGGCGCCCCGGGCGTCGTCCAGGACGGGCCCGTGCGCGGGGAGGATCGTCCGGGCGTCCTCCTCGACGGTGAGCGTCCGCAGCCTGCGCAGCGAGTCGAGGTAGTCGCCGAGGCGGCCGTCGGGGTGGGCGACGACGGTCGTGCCGCGGCCGAGGACGGTGTCGCCGGTGAGGACCGCGCGGTCCGCCGGGAGGTGGAAGGAGACCGAGTCCGCGGTGTGGCCGGGCGTGGGAATCACCCGCAGGTCCAGACCGCCGGTGGTGATCACGTCGCCCGCGGCCAGGCCCTCGCCGCCGCCCGCCCGCAGCGCCGGGTCCACCGCCCGCACCGGGGCGCCCGTGAGCTCGGACAGCCGCACCGCGCCGTCGGCGTGGTCGTGGTGCCCGTGGGTCAGCAGGGCGAGCGCGATCCGCTTGCCCGCCGCCTCCGCCGTGGCGACGACTGCCCGGAGGTGCCCCTCGTCCAGCGGCCCCGGGTCGACGACGACCGCGAGGTCGGAGCCCGGCTCGGACAGCAGCCAGGTGTTGGTGCCGTCGAGGGTCATCACGGACGGGTTGGGCGCGAGGACGCAGGTCGCCCGCTCGGTGGCGGGCCCGCCCGGAACGGCCGCGCGCGGCCGGCCCGGCAGGTCGGCGGCTTCGGCTGGGTTCGTCATGCATCGGCTCCCGGAGTCGCTGGAATGTGCGGCGGGCCCGGCAGGCGGAAGGGGAGGTTCTTGGTGAACTCCTCGTGCCCGGGCCAGCTCAGCACGATCTCTTCCCCCCTGAGTTCGACGCGCGCCAGCACCGGGGTGAGATCCTGCTCACCTGCCGCGGCCAGCGCCCCGGCCACGCTCCCGAACGGCAGGAGCGAGCGGAGGGTCGCGATCGTCGGCGGCATCATCAGCAGCTCACCGCGGTCGTAGCCGGCGGCCGCCTCGGCGGGCGCGGTCCACACCGCCAGGTCCGCCTCGGTGGAGTCGTCGCAGGTGCGCTGCCCCTCGGGCAGGGCGGCGACGAAGAACCAGGTGTCGTAGCGGCGCGGCTCGAACTCGGGGGTGATCCAGCGCGCCCAGCCGCCCAGCAGGTCGCTGCGGAGCAGCAGACCGCGCCGTTCCAGGAAGTCGCCGAACGACAGCTCGTGGCTGACGAGCGCGGACCGGTCGGCCGCCCACTCCGGGCCGGTGGTGTCGGCCACGACCGTGGCCGGGGCCGGTCCGGCGAGCAGCACGCCCGCCTCCTCGAAGGTCTCGCGGACCGCCGCGCAGACGATGGCCTGGGCCACCGCGGGCTCGACGCCGAGGCGCGCGGCCCACTCCTCGGGCGAGGGCCCGGCCCAGGGCACGTCGCGTTCGTCGCGCGGGTCCACGGAGCCGCCCGGATACGCGAACGCGCCCCCGGCGAAAGCCATGGAGGCGCGTCTGCGCAGCATGTGGACGGCGATCCCGTCGTCCGCCCCGGCCCGCAGCAGCAGGACCGTGGCGGCGCGGCGCGGCGTCACGGGGTCGAGCTCGCCCCGCGCGATCCGCCTGATCCTGTCGGGCCATTCCGGTGGGTACCACTGGCCGTTGGTCGTCGCCATGGCCGGATGCTATGCGCTCACCGGCGGATGTTCGAGAGGATCCCGCGGCGGAAGAGCCCGCTGCAGGAATCGGCCGTCAGCCGGCGACCTCGACCTGGATCTCGACCTCGACCGGCGCGTCCAGCGGCAGCACCGCGACGCCGACGGCGGAACGGGCGTGCACGCCCTTCTCGCCGAGGACCTCGCCGAGCAGCTCGCTGGCCCCGTTCAGCACGGCGGGCTGACCGGTGAAGTCGGGCGCGGAGGCCACGAAACCGACGACCTTCACCACGCGGACGATCTTGTCGAGATCGCCGACGACGGACTTCACGGCGGCCAGCGCGTTGAGCGCGCACACGCCCGCCAGCTCCTTGGCCTGCTCCGGGCTCACCTCGGCGCCGACCTTGCCGGTCACCGGGATCGAGCCCTTGACCATGGGCAGCTGACCGGCCGTGTACACGTACGCGCCGGTCCGCACGGCCGGCTGGTACGCGGCCAGCGGCGGCACGACGTCCGGCAGCGTCAGCCCGAGCTCGGCCAGCCTGGCCTCGACGGCGCTCACTGCTTGGCCCGCTTCAGGTAGGCCACCAGCTGCTCGGGGTTGGGCCCCGGCACGACCTGGACGAGCTCCCAGCCGTCCTCGCCCCAGGTGTCCAGAATCTGCTTGGTCGCGTGCACCAGCAGCGGCACGGTCGCGTATTCCCACTTGGTCATGGCCCGACTGTAATGCCTCCCACCGACAGCCTCGTGCGAGGAGCCGCACAGCGCTTGGCTAGGCTCCGCACATGAGCAGGCTCCATGTCGTCAGCGGCAAGGGCGGTACCGGCAAGACCACCGTCGCCGCTGCTCTCGCACTCGCCCTCGCGGCCGGGGGCAAACGCGCGCTGCTGGTCGAGGTGGAGGGCCGGCAGGGCATCGCGCAGCTCTTCGAGACCGAGGCGCTGCCCTACGAGGAGCGGAAGATCGCGGTGGCCCCCGGCGGCGGCGAGGTGTACGCGCTGGCCATCGACGCCGAACGGGCGCTCCTCGACTACCTCCAGATGTTCTACAAACTCGGCGGCGCGGGCCGGGCCCTGAAGAAGCTGGGCGCGATCGACTTCGCGACGACCATCGCCCCCGGGCTGCGGGACGTGCTGCTGACGGGCAAGGCCTGCGAGGCCGTGCGCCGGAAGGACCGCACAGGACGCTTCGTCTACGACCACGTCGTCATGGACGCGCCGCCGACCGGCCGCGTCACGCGCTTCCTCAACGTCAACGACGAGGTCGCGGGGCTGGCCCGGATCGGGCCGATCCACAACCAGGCGCAGGCGGTGATGCGCGTCATCAAGTCCCCGGAGACGGCGGTGCACTTGGTGACGCTGCTGGAGGAGATGCCGGTCCAGGAGACGGTGGACGGCATAGCCGAACTGCGCGCCGCGGGCCTGCCGGTCGGCAGCGTCGTCGTCAACATGGTGCGGCCCGAGGTGCTGGACGGGGCGGCCGTGGAGGAGGCGGCGAACGGCCGGCGCGCGGCCGTGGCCGAGGCCCTCGCGCACGCCCTCGCCCGGACCTCCTCCGGCGGGGAGAACCGGGCGGGCACGGCCGCGTCCCTGGTCGCCCCGCTGCTGGACGAGGCGCGCGAGCACACCGAACGGCTCGCGCTCGAACGCGGCAGCCGGGCCAGGATCGAGGATCTCGGCCTGCCCGCCTGCGAGTTGGAACTGCTCGGCGACGGCGTGGACCTGGCCGGGCTCTACCGCATGGCCCGCGCACTGCGCACGCGGGAGATCGTGACCGGCACGAGCGAGGGGGCCCGGTGAGCCTGGACAGGACGACCGCTCTCGACATCGACGCCATCCTGGACGACCGCGGCACCCGCATCGTCGTGTGCTGCGGCTCCGGCGGGGTCGGCAAGACGACGACCGCCGCCGCGCTCGGCGTACGGGCGGCGGAGCGCGGCCGGAAGGCCGTGGTGCTGACCATCGACCCGGCGCGGCGGCTCGCGCAGTCGATGGGGATCGACGCACTGGACAACGTGCCGCGCCGCGTCCCCGGCGTCGACGGGTCGGCGGGCGGCGAACTGCACGCCATGATGCTGGACATGAAGCGGACCTTCGACGAGATCGTCGAGGCGCACGCGGACCGCGACCGCGCCCGGGCGATCCTGGAGAACCCCTTCTACCAGTCCCTGTCGGCCGGCTTCGCCGGCACGCAGGAGTACATGGCCATGGAGAAGCTGGGCCAGCTGCGCTCCCGCGACGAGTGGGACCTGATCGTCGTCGACACCCCGCCGAGCCGTTCGGCGCTGGACTTCCTGGACGCCCCGGGCCGGCTCGGCTCGTTCCTGGACGGCAGGCTCATCAAGGTGCTGATGGCCCCGGCGAAGATCGGCGGCCGGGCCGGGATGAAGTTCCTCGGCGTCGGCATGTCGGTGATGAGCGGCCCCCTCAACAAACTGATGGGTGCCCAACTACTGCGTGACGTACAGACTTTCGTGGCCGCGATGGACACGATGTTCGGCGGATTCCGTACCCGCGCCGATGCCACCTACCGCCTGCTCCAGGCTCCCGGAACGGCCTTCCTGGTGGTGGCCGCGCCCGAGCGGGACGCCCTGCGCGAGGCCGCCTACTTCGTCCAGCGGCTGGCGGAGGAACGGATGCCGCTGGCCGGGCTGGTGCTCAACCGGGTGCACGGCAGCGGGGCCGCACGGCTCTCCGCGGAGCGTGCGCTGGCGGCGGCCGAGGCGCTCACGGAGGGGGCCCCTCGCGACGGCGGACCGTCCGGCGGGCGGCACCGCGAACCACACGGGCGGCACCGCGGATTACCCAGAAAATCTTGACGGCACCGGCATTGTGGATCGTGGCAGCGGGCAAGCTGGGTCACGTACCGCTGATGACCCTGGCACCGCCACTCCCCTCGACACGTCCTCTCCCGAGAGCGGCTTCCCCCAGCCCGTGTCACCCGGAGTGCCCGCGGTGCCCGCGGACTCCGGCGGTACGGCACACCCGGCGCCGTCGACATCCGTGAGCGCATCGTCCGCGGCCTCGACGGATCCCGCGGTCTCCACCGAACGACTGGCCGCAGGACTCCTGCGCCTGCACGCCGAACGCATGCGGGTGCTGACGCGCGAGCGGCGCACGCGCGACCGCTTCACCGCGCTGCACCCGGACGTACCGGTGGCCGAAGTGGCCGCGCTCCCCGGTGACGTGCACGACCTGGAGGGACTGCGGGCCATCGGCGAGCGGCTCGCCGGTCACCCGGACCGGAGCGGTCCGGTCACCCTGCCGGCCCAGGCCACGGCAGGCCCGGCCGTGCCCGTGGACGGCGCCGGACAGGGCGCCCCCGCCCGGGGCTCCGAGGACTAGCCCGCCTCGGCGTACGCGTCGTCGTACTCCTCATCGCCCAGCGGCAGGAGGCCGGCGCCGCGCTCGTACTCCGTGCGGGCCGTCTCCAGCAGGCGGCGCCACGACGTCACCGTCGGCCGGCGCCGCAGCAGCGCACGCCGCTCGCGCTCCGTCATCCCGCCCCACACGCCGAACTCGACGCGGTTGTCCAACGCGTCGGCCAGGCACTCCGTGCGGACCGGGCATCCGGTGCAGACCGCTTTGGCCCGGTTCTGCGCTGCGCCCTGAACGAACAGTTCGTCCGGATCGGTCGTGCGGCAGGCGGCCTGCGCACTCCAGTCGGTTACCCAGCTCATGCTGGCGCCGTCCTCTCCCGAATCGAGGCTCCCCCACGGCGGCAGCGGCATATTCACCGTTGCCAGTTGAGGACGTTACGGAAGCAGGACAGGGGGCAACACCCCCTTCGGGCCCAATCTTGGATAGCCCGAAGGGACTATGCGTACGCGGCAGATCACCCACCGGAGTGACCTGGCGACATCAGCGACTTTTCCGTACGGATAGGGGCAGTTCACTCATCCCGCACGGGGCAGCCAGTGACACAGGCGGCAATACGGACACACCTCATCACCTACAGGAGTGAGGGCAGAGGTGAGGCTGAGGGCAACCGCAGTGACTGGCGTAAAACAGCGTAGGCGAACACACGGGCGCCTGTCCGCCGAATGAGAACGTAGGCTTTCCCCCATGGCTATGAAGCGCTCGGGCGGGGCGTCCTCTTCGGGGGGCACGCAGGCCGCAAAGTTCCTCGGCGTCAGCGTCCTCTCCGGAGTCCTTCTGGCGGGCCTGGCCCTGCCGGGCATCGGCGCCTTCGGACTGGCGGCCAAGGGGACGGTGGAAGGTTTCGACGAGCTCCCCGCGAACCTCAGGACGCCCCCGCTGAGCCAGCGGACCACCATCCTCGACTCCGAGGGCGGCGAGATAGCCAAGGTCTACTCGCGCGACCGCACGGTCGTCCCCCTCGGCAAGATCTCCCCCTGGATGCAGAAGGCGATCGTCGCCATCGAGGACGCCCGCTTCTACGAGCACGGGGCGGTCGACCTCAAGGGCGTGCTCCGCGCCCTCAACCGCAACGCCCAGAACGGCGGGGTCTCCGAGGGCGCCTCGACCCTCACCCAGCAGTACGTCAAGAACGTCTTCGTCGAGGAGGCCGGCGACGACCCCGACAAGGTCGCCGTCGCCACGCAGCAGACCTTCGGCCGCAAGGTCAAGGAGCTGAAGTACGCCATCCAGGTCGAGAAGGAGCTGGGCAAGCAGCGCATCCTCGCCAACTACCTGAACATCACCTTCTTCGGGCAGCAGGCGTACGGCGTCGAGGCCGCCTCCCAGCGCTACTTCAGCAAGCACGCCAAGGACCTGACGCTCGGCGAGTCCGCCCTGCTGGCCGGCATCGTCCAGTCGCCCAGCCGCTTCGACCCGGTCAACGCGCCCAAGGCGGCCACCCAGCGGCGCAACATGGTCCTCCAGCGCATGGTCGACCTGAAGAACATCACCCCGGCCCAGGCCGCCGCCGAGAAGGCCAAGCCGATCAAGCTGAACGTCAGCCGTCCGAAGAGCGGCTGCATCACCGCCGTCAACGGCGCCGGCTTCTTCTGCGACTACGTCCGCCAGGTCTTCCTCCAGGACCCCGCCTTCGGCAAGTCGAAGGAGGCCCGCGCCAAGCGGTGGAACGAGGGCGGCATGACGATCCGTACGACCCTCGACCCGCAGACGCAGAAGTCCGTCCAGAAGTCGATCAGCGACCACGTCTACCAGAGCGACTCGGTGGCCACGGCGATCTCCATCGTCGAGCCGGGCACGGGCAAGGTGCTGGGCATGGGGCAGTCGAAGCCGTACGGCTTCGGCAAGGACCAGACGCAGATCAACCTGTCGGCCAACCACGCCATGGGCGGCTCGACGTACGGCTTCCAGCCCGGCTCCACCTTCAAGCCGATCATCGCGGCGGCGGCGCTGGAGGAGGGCAAGTCGGCGAACCAGACGTATTCGTCGCCGTACAGCATGCCGTACCCGTCCGAGATCGCGACCTGCAAGGGCACTTGGAAGACCGAGGGAAGCACGGTCAGCAACGAGAACCGGAGCGAGGTCGGCCCGTACGGCATGGCCGAGGCGACCGCCAAGTCGGTCAACACCTACTACATCCAGCTCCTCGAGGACATCGGCATCTGCCCGGCCGTGAAGATGGCGGACAAGCTCGGCCTCAAGCCGGCCAGCGGGGCCACGATGGAGCAGGTGCCGGCCATGGCCATCGGTGGTGCGGCGGGCATGTCCCCGCTGAGCATGGCCGCCGCCTACGCCACCTTCGCCAACAAGGGCACGTACTGCTCCCCCGTCCTCATCACCTCGGCGCAGGGTCCCAACGGCAAGCCCCTGAACATCCCCAGGACCAGCTGCTCCCGGGCCATGTCGGAGGAGACCGCCGAGACGGTCAACACCCTGCTCAAGGGCGTGGTCGAGGACGGCACCGGCAAGGAGGCCGGCCTCGGCGGGCGCGACAGCGCCGGCAAGACCGGTACGACGGACGGCCGCAAGGCCGCCTGGTTCGTCGGCTACACCCCGAACATGGCGGGTGCCGTGTGGGTCGGCGGCGCCGGCGACGAGGTGTCGATGGAGGACATCACCATCGGCGGCGTCTACCACGGCCAGGTCTACGGCGGTGACACCCCGGGGCCGATCTGGCGCGACGCCATGAGCGGCGCCCTGGAGGGCAGGCCCGCGCCGTCCTTCGACACCGTCTCGGGCATCGACACCGGTGGCTCGGACAAGGACAAGGCCGGGAAGAACAAGAAGGGCGGCGGCAAGGCCCGCCCGGGCAACAAGCCCGGCCGTTCCCACTGACGCCTGAGGAAAAGGGGCCCGCCCGGACCGCGTACGGTCCGGGCGGGCCCCTTCTGTATCCGCCTTACGCGAGCTGGCGCTTGACCTCGGCGGACACCCGGCCGCCCTCGGCGCGGTTCCCCACCTTCGGCTTGACGATCTTCATGACGGCACCCATGGCCTTCGGCCCCTCGGCGCCGCCCGCCGTCGCCTCGGCCACGGCCTCCGCGACGAGCGCGGTCAGCTCCTCGTCCGACAGCTGGGCCGGCAGGTACGCGGAGAGCACCTCGCCCTCCGCACGCTCGCGCCCGGCCTGCTCGGCGCGGCCGCCCTTCTCGAACGCGTCGGCGGCCTCGCGGCGCTTCTTCACCTCGCGGGTGATCACCTTGAGCACCTCGTCGTCGGAGAGCTCCCGGGCCGTCTTGCCGGCCGTCTCCTCGTAACCGATCGCGGAGAGGGTGAGACGGAGGGAGGCGGAACGCAGCTCGTCACGCGCCTTGATGGCCGTGGTGAGGTCGTCCTGGAGCTTTGCCTTGAGCGTGGTCATGGCGCAATCTTCGCATCCCGCCCGTGCCCGCGCCCCGGATTAACGGGCGCCCCTGCGCCGCCCCGCACAACTCCCGTCCCCCGCCGGGCCCGTGAGCCCCGGACCGCCCGGGGTCTGCGACCATGGCCGTATGCGCGCGCGATACGCAGTACCCCTGGGAATCACAGCAGCCGGAGCGGCGGGCCTCGCCTATGCCGCCGGCTTCGAGGTCCGCTCCTTCCGGCTCCGCCGGGTCACCGTGCCCGTCCTGCCGCCCGGCATGCGGCCCCTGCGGGTCCTGCAGGTCTCCGACATCCACATGGTGAGCGGACAGCGCAAGAAGCAGCGCTGGCTGCAGTCCCTCGCCGGGCTGCGCCCCGACTTCGTGATCAACACCGGCGACAACCTCTCCGACCCGGAGGGCGTCCCCGAGACGCTCGACGCGCTCGGCCCGCTGATGCGCTTCCCCGGCGCGTATGTCTTCGGCTCGAACGACTACTACGGGCCCAAGCTGCGCAACCCCGCCCGCTACCTGCTCGAGAAGGCCACCGGCCGGCACGGCCTCAACGGCAACGCCCCCGTCGTCGGCGCGATCCACAACCCGTGGGAGGAACTGCGCGACGGCTTCGACGAGGCGGGCTGGGTCAACCTCACCAACACCCGGGGCCGACTGAAGATCGACGGCAGGGAGATCGCGCTCACCGGCCTGGACGACCCGCACATCAAGCGGGACCGGTACGCGGAGGTCGCCGGCGGGCCGGTCACCGACGCGGACTTCTCGATGGCCGTCGTCCACGCCCCGTACCTGCGCGTCCTCGACGCCTTCACGGCCGACCGCTACCCGCTGGTCCTCGCCGGCCACACCCACGGCGGCCAGCTCTGCATCCCCTTCTACGGGGCGCTGGTCACCAACTGCGACATCGACACCGGCCGGGTCAAGGGCCTGTCCACCCACCGCGCGGGCGGCCACCGCTCGTACCTGCACGTCTCCGCCGGCTGCGGCACCAACCGCTACACCCCCGTCCGCTTCGCCTGCCCCCCCGAGGCCACGCTCCTCACCCTCGTCGCCCGCGACTGAGCCGGGAGGGTTTCCCGGGCCCACCCGTACGGTGGAGGGATGATCGACCCGACCTCCACCACCTCCCGGGCCGGCGCGGCGAGCGCGACGGGCGTTCCCGCGTCCGCCGTCGTCCCGACGGGCCGCCGCCCCTTCGCGGCGGCCTTCCGCGCGCTCGTGGCCCTGGCCGCCCTCACCGGCATCGTCCTGGACACGATCGACTCCGACGACCTGGGCCGGCTCTTCAGCTACTTCACGATCCAGTCCAACATCCTGGTGGCGGTCTCCTTCGCCTGGGCCGCTCACCGCGCCTGGACCGCGCGCCCCGCGCTCTCCCCGCGGATCACGGGCGCGGCGCTGCTCTACATCTCCATCACAGGTCTCGTCTTCCACTTCGTCCTGTCGAACGACTCCAGCGGTTTCTCCATGACCAGCGACCGCACCCCCCTGGAATCGGCCGCCAACCAGCTCCTCCACACCGTGACCCCGCTCGCGGCCGCCTTCGACTGGCTCGTGCTCACCGTGCCCGGCGGCTTCCTCCTGCGCCACGCCTGGCAGTGGCTGGTCTACCCCCTCCTCTACCTCCCCTTCGCCCTGATCCGCGGCGCCCTCCTCGACCCCGGGACCGAAGGCCGCTACCCGTACCCCTTCCTGGACGTCGACCTCCACGGCTACGCGGGCATCGCCACCAACGCCGTCGTCTTCGGCCTGGCCTTCTACGGCCTGGCCCTCGCGCTCACCCTCGCCGACCGGGTACGCCCCCACCTGCGCGGCCCCCGGAATCGGATTTCGCCTACGGGCTCCGGTCCGCTAAAGTAGAGCTCGTTGCGCCGGGGACCCTCGAAAGCGGGGACTCGGAGTGCATCGGGGTGTAGCGCAGCTTGGCAGCGCGCTTCGTTCGGGACGAAGAGGTCGTGGGTTCAAATCCCGCCACCCCGACTTGGTTGCACAGATCAGGGCTCTGATCCACTTGGTGGATCGGGGCCCTGATGCGTTTCCGGGTGGCTCATAGGAAGCAGCGCGCCGCGCTCGTGATGCGCGTCACCCGTATCGTCCGGCGGTTCAATGACGGGCGGTCAGGGGTCGTCCTCGCGAAACGGCGACGCGCCGCTGCCCTCGGCCGCCTGCTCGCGCTTCCCGGGGGACCGGGGCGGAAGCAAGGGACGAGGGCTGCGGCGCGGGCGGTGGGGCGTCAGCCCTCCAGGGTCGGGTAGTCCGTGTAGCCCTTGGCGTCGCCGCCGTAGTAGGTGGCGCGGTCGGGGGTGTTGAACGGGCCGCCGGCGGCGAGGCGGCGAGGGAGGTCCGGGTTGGCGAGGAAGAGGCCGCCGAACGAGACGAGGTCGGCGGTGCCGTCCTCGACGAGGGCGAGGTGCTCGGGGCCGGTGGGCTCGTTCCCCGTGAAGGGGTTGAGGATGACGGGGCCGCCGAACAGCTTGCGCAGGGCGACGGTGAGCTCGCGGTCGCCGGGCTCCATGATGTGCAGGTAGGCCAGGCCCAGCGGGGCTATGCGGGCGACCAGCGCCTCGTAGGTGGGCCGCGGGTCGGCTTCATGGATGTCGTTGAGGGTGCCGCCGGGCGACAGGCGGATGCCGGTGCGCTCCGCGCCGATCTCGGCGACGACCGCCTCGGCGACCTCCACGGCGAAGCGGATGCGGCCCTCGACCGAGCCGCCCCAGCCGTCGGTGCGCAGGTTGGCGTTGGTCGCCAGGAACTGCTGGATCAGGTAGCCGTTGGCGCCGTGCAGCTCCACCCCGTCGAAACCGGCCTCGACGGCGTTGCGGGCGGCGCTGGCGAAGTCGGCGACGGTCTGCCGGATCTCGTCCTCGGTCAGCTCGCGCGGGGCGATGTACTCCTTGGGGCCCTCGGCCGTGAAGACCTGGCCCTGCGCGGCGACGGGCGAGGGGCCGACGGGGACGAGCCCGTCGGGCAGCAGGACGGGGTGGCCGATGCGGCCGGTGTGCATCAGCTGGGCGAAGATCCGGCCGCCCTTGGCGTGCACGGCGTCGGTGACCTTGCGCCAGGCGGCGACCTGCTCGGCGCTGTGCAGACCCGGGGTGAAGGGGTAGCCCTGACCCACGACGGAGGGCTGGATGCCCTCGGTGACGATCAGGCCGGCGGAGGCGCGCTGGGCGTAGTACTCGGCGGTCAGCTCGGTGGCCAGGCCGCCCTCGGCCGCCCGGCTGCGGGTCATCGGAGCCATCACGATGCGGTTGGCGAGCTGGTTCCCACCGACGGTGATCTGGTCGAAAGCGCTGGTCATGGCGGATCCCTCCCAATTACTTGGCCGACCAATCGATCGGCGTGACGCCACTGTAGCGCATTACTTGGCCAGCCAACATAATGAGACGGGGGAAGATTTCCGGGTCCCCGTCGAAGCAGGGAGATGGATCCCGGAGCTGACGAAGCAGGAGGCCTCATGTCCGGCGCCGAGTACCAGTGCCCGAACGAAGCGACCACGACCACGGAATCCGGCACGTGCGGCGAGATCAGCCACGCCATCGCCCGCGTCGCCAAGCTCCACCGGATCACGGCGGGGCAGCTGCTGCGCCGCCTCGGCCTCTACCCCGGGCAGGAACTGCTGATGATGGCCCTGTGGGAGCACGGCCCGCAGCGCCAGACCGAACTGATCAAGCAGACGGGCGGCCTCGACCCCTCGACGGTGACCCGCATGGTGCAGCGCCTGGAGCAGGCGGGGCTCGTCCGGCGGCAGCCCGACCCCACCGACCGGCGCGCGGTCATGGTGGAGGCCACCGAGCAGGGGCACGCACTGCGGGGCGAGGTCGCGGAGGTGTGGCAGGAACTGGAGGAGATCACGCTCGCCGGACTGGGTGACCACGACCGCGCACAGCTGGCACGGCTGCTGGACCTGCTGGAGGCCAACCTGTGCGGGGCGTGCCGCTCTTGTTGATCCCCTAATCCACCACCCCCGCCCCCGGGTTGCGGAACGTGAACATCTTCTCCGGATCGATCCGCGCCCACACGGCGCCCTTGAGCCGGGCCTCCCACAGCTCCCGTCCGTGCGACTCGATCAGGAAGGTCCGGAGGGCGGGGTCCCGCGCGGGCTCGACCTCAACCGCCCTGCCATGCACGGTGATCTGGAGGCTCTGGCCGTCGAAGACCGTGGCACTGATCGCCGGCCGGGCGCGGACGTGTCGGAAGCGCACGGAGTTCCGCCCGGAGCCGAAGTAGAGGCGGGCACGGAAGAAGTGCCCGTCGACGACGCCGACCCGCGGCTCGCCGGTGGCCGTCACGGTCGCCAGCGCCATCATCGGGATACCCCGGAGCCGGGCCACGACCCCGGCGGCGTCCAGGCGGCGGTCCTCGTCCACGACCGAGCGCAGATGCGGACCCGCCGTGGCGTAGCTGTCGTCGAGCAGACGTTGGAGAGCGGTCATGTCGTCCGGCGTCTCGTACATGCCCCGACTATGACCCACGCCACTGACAGCGGGGCCGGTTCCGTCGGCCTTCCGTCAGCACGAGGCCGGACAACCACCCGACAGGGGCACGAAGTTGTCCACACATGACCGGTCGTCCACAGACTGGACCGCGATCGGTCTGGATGTCGGCGGTTCGGCGCAGAATGGGGGCATGACTGAGAGCAACGGGGCCCTGCGGGGCGACGGGTTCATGCCCGATTGGGAGAAGCGCTTCCGGGCGCCCCGCGTGGGGCTGCCCAGATGGGCGGAGGACGCACCGGACCGCTCGCTGTTCACTTCGAACGCGACCGGCACGTTCGAGGTGTACGCGTGGGACCGCGCCACCGGCGGCCGGCGTCAGGTCACGGACCGGCCCAACGGCACCACGGGCGGGGTGCTGACGCCGGACGGCGAGTGGATCTGGTGGTTCTCGGACACGGACGGTGACGAGTTCGGCGTCTGGATGCGCCAGCCCTTCCACGGCGGGCCGGACGAACCGGCGGCGCCCGGCCTCGACCCGTCCTACCCGGACGGCCTGGCCCTGGGCCGTGACGGCACGGCGGTGATCGGCCGGTCCACCGACAAGGCCGGCTCCTCGGTGCACGTCGTGCGCCCCGGCGGCGCGGCCGCGGAGATCTACCGGCACGAGCAGTCGGCGGTGGTCGCCGGCCTGTCCCATGACGGCACCCTGATCGCCATCGAGCACACCGAGCACGGCGACGCCATGCACTCGGCGATCCGCGTCGTCCGGACGGACGGCACGACCGTCGCCGAGCTGGACGACACCCGGGGCGGCACCGAGGAGCTCGGCCTGTCCGCGATGGGCTTCGCCCCCGTCGAGGGCGACACCCGGCTGCTCGTCGGGCACCAGCGGCGCGGCCGCTGGGAGCCGATGCTGTGGGACGCGACCACCGGTACGGAGACCGCGCTCGTCATCGACCTCCCCGGCGACCTGGAGGCCGACTGGTATCCGGACGGCTCGGCACTGCTCGTCGAGCACAGCTACCAGGCGCGCAGCGAGCTCTGGCGCTACGACCTGGCCGACGGCGCGCTGACCCGCCTCGACACCCCGGCGGGCACGGTCTCCGGCGCCCTGCCGCGTCCCGACGGGACGGTGGAGTTCCTGTGGTCCTCGGCGGAGAAGGCGCCCGTCGTCCGGTCCCACCGCCGGGCACGTGGTGCTGGAGGCGCCGGCGGGCACGGACGGCGTGAGCCACGCTCCCGACTCGGTCCCGGTCGAGGACATATGGGTGGAGGGGCCGGGCGGCACGGTCACACGCCCTGGTGCAGAAGCCGGCGGGCGAGGGCCCCTTCCCGACCGTCTTCGACATCCACGGCGGCCCCACCTGGCACGACAGCGACGCGTTCGCGGCGGGCCCGGCGGCCTGGGTGGACCACGGTCTTCGCGGTCGTGCGCGTCAACTACCGCGGCTCGACGGGCTACGGACGGGCCTGGACGGACGCGCTCAAGCACCGCGTCGGGCTGATCGAGCTGGAGGACATCGCGGCAGTGCGCGAGTGGGCCGTCGCCTCCGGCCTCGCCGACCCGGAGCGCCTCGTCCTGGCCGGCGGCTCCTGGGGCGGCTATCTGACGCTGCTGGGCCTGGCACCCAGCCGGACGCCTGGGCGCTGGGCCTGGCCGCGGTCCCCGGGGCCGACTACGTGACGGCGTACCACGACGAGATGGAGGCGCTGAAGGCCCTCGACCGCACGCTCCTCGGCGGCTCCTGGGGAGTTGGGCGTACTCCCCGCGAACCAGCTGTGCGACGCGCGGCACGGCGAGACGGTCCTGGTCGCCGGTGCCAAGGCCGCCACCCAGACCCCGCCGGTCCGCTCCGGCCGCCGCGTCGTCTTCGCGACCTGACGACGGGACGGGCCTGGCCGACTGCGCTTCCTTCGACGACTCCCACGCGGCCTGCGCCCCACACACGGTCTTCCACTCCTGGCTGCTCCTGGTCCGCGGCGTCGTCCAGCGCCGGGGACCGCGGAGCGTCGAGCGTGGTGGGCGCGCGGGTGTGTGACCTGGCGCGGCTGGCGGAGCTCCGCGCGGAGGGGCGGGCTGGGGGCGGTGGCGGAGGTGCTGGCGGCTCCGCCGGTGGGGGACGGCTCCCCGGAGCCGGAGCCGGATCGCCGGATCCGGCTGTCCACGGGGTACGCCCTGCATCCGTGGGCGGATCTGCGGCCTGCGGGTGAAGGGGCCGCGACCGGCGGAAGTTGTGGCACGCGAGCCAGGGGAGTGCGGGATGAGTGCGCGTACGCGGAGGGAGTCTCTCCCGGCCCCGCAACGCGCTCCGCCGCGCCGGCCGGGGGCTCCGCCCCTGTTCCCCGAAGCCCCCTGCGGCGCTGCCCTCGAACGCCGTGGCCGAGGGGCGGAGCCCGGAAGTGGGGGCACCCCCTCTGGGGGAGTGTGAAAGGGCGGGGCGGGGGCATCCAGCCCGTCCGGCGCTTGAGGACAACCGCGCGCAGCGCGGTTGCCGCGGACGGCGCGGTTGCCGCGGACGGCGCGGTTTGCCGCGGACGGCTCGGTTTGCCGCGGACGGCGCGGTTGCCGCGGACGGCGCGGTTGCCGCGGACGGCGCAGCACAGCCCCAACCCCCGTCCTCCACCTCCGCTTTCGGCGGACCCCCTCCCCGAGGACACCTACGACGCCCTCCTCGCCCCATCACCGAGGTGACGCCCGTCGTCCGCCCGCTGCCCCGGACTCCGCCCTGCTCGACGTCCGCTGCGCCACCCGCTGCTTCGGCCGTAACCCCGGCCGAGCTCGCGGAGCTGATCCGCGTGCGGGCCCTCGCCCGCTACGGCGTCGACTGCACGGTGGGCATCGCCGCCAACCCGCTCCTGGCACGGCGCGGCCGCGCAGGGACGGACCGCCGGGCGCGACGACATGCGTGACGGACGCCGCGTTCCTCGCCCACCGCCCGCCACCGCCCTCCCCGGCGTCGGCCCGGCACCGCCCGCACCCTCGCGCGTACGGGCTCGACACCGTCGGCCGGATCGCCGCCGCGCCGCTCCCGCGCTCCAGCGCATCCTGGGTGCGGCCGCCGGGCGCACCCTGCACGAGCGGGCGCACGGCATCGACCACGCCGGTCACCCCGGAACGCCCGGACCCGCTCACGGCGGCCGAGCACCGCTTCGCGCCGACGAGTTGGACCCGCGCGCCGCCGCCGCGCGCCTGCTCGCGTCTCGCGACCGGCTGGGGGCCCGGCTGCGTGGGAAGGGCGGGTCGCGGGCGGCCTCACCTCACAGTCCGGTACGCGGACGGCTCGCGACACCCGTACCCGCACCTCGCCGAACCGACCGCGCACACCCCGGCGTTGACCGCCGTGCGTACGCACTGCACACGACGCGCTCGGCCTCCAGCGCGCCGGGTCCGGGCCGTGGCGCTGCGCGCCGAGGGCTCGGCGACGCCGAATCGGCCCCGCACCAGCTGACGTTCGACGCCGCGGACGACAAGGCGCGCCGGATCGAGGCGGCCGTCGACCGGGCGCGGGCCCGCTTCGGCCCGACCGGCGGTGGGGCCGGCGGCCGCGCTGCGCGTGGCGTGAGGACACGGGCCCATGGCGAGTGTCAAACGTCTTGACGAAAGCATGACCTTCGTCCACCTACTCGCATAGTAAGTTGCTGTCCCCTTCAGCACGCGGCAAGCACAGGGCGTTGTGCCGCTGCGTGCACCCTCTTTCCTATCCACCCCCCTCAGCTCTCGACCCCCACCTCGAGGAGACCTCGTGTCGAATCCGAAGAATGTTCCGCACTCTGTGCGCCTCCCTGGCCGCCTCCGCCTCGTCTGACGTGGAGCCGTCGACTCGGCGGCCCGGCCGGTGAGCGGACGGTCAGCAGCGGCTGGAACGACTACTCCTGCAAGACCGTCCGTCCGCCCACCCCCGCCCCGTCGTCCTCATCCACGGCACCTACGAGAACGCGGCCCAACTGGGCCTTCATGGCCCCCTATCTGACCAACCGCGGCTACTGCGTCTTCCTCCTTCGAACTACGGCAAGCTGCCCGGCGTGCCGTTCGTCCACGGTCTCGGCCGATCGCCAAAGTCCGCCGAGGAGCTCTCGGCGTTCGTGGACAAGGTCCGTGCGGCGACCGGGACGGAGAAGAGTGGACCTCGTCGGCCACTCCCAGGGCGGCGGCGCCATGCACCGCTACTACCTCAACTTCCTGGACGGGGCGGGGCAAGGTGGACAAGCTCGTCGGCCTGGCCCCCAGTAACCACGGCACGACGCTCTCGGGCCTGCAGCGCCTGCTGGACGCCATCCCCGCGGGCGCAGGATCCTCGCTCCGTGTCGGCGGGCTCCGAGGACCAGCTCATCGGCTCGGCGTTCATCCGGCGCCTCAACTCCCGTTCCCGACACGGTGCCCGGCGTCGGCTACACCACGATCGTGACCCGGTACGACGAGGTGGTCACGCCGTACCGCACCCAGTTCCTGTCGGGGCCGAAGGTGCGCAACGTCCTGATCCAGGACCTCTGCGCGGTGGACCTCTCCGAGCACCTCACCATCGGCACGATCGACCGCATCGCCTTCCACGAGGTGGCCAACGCGCTCGACCCGGCCAACGCGACGCCGACGACGTGCGCTTCGGCGGTCACCGCTGAACGTCCCCGCAGGGAGGGGGAGTCGGCCGAAACCGTTCGCACGAATGTGTGTCGCGCTCATTGACTCCCGAGTAATAAGCCCGCAGCCTACTCGCACGTAGGTTACTGACGGTTCAGTACGCGGGAGCCGCGCGACCGCCGTGCTGATGCCGCATGCCCGCTCCCCCTCCCCACCTGCGAGGTGTCCCTGTGCCCGGATCCGGGAAAGCCCTTCGCTTCCGCAGATTCCTCCGCGTCCTCTGCGCCGTCCTCCCGCTCTGGCCCTGGTCCTGGCGGCCGGCGCCGCCGCCCCGGCATCCGCCCCGGCGTCCACTGCCGCGGCGAGGGTGGTCAGCAGCGGCTGGAACGACTACTCCTGCAAGCCATCGTCCGCCCACCCCCGCCCCGTCGTCCTGGTCCACGGCACCCTCGGCAACTCCGTGGACAACTGGCTCTTCCTGGCTCCCTACCTGGTGAACCGGGGCTACTGCGTCTTCTCCTCGACTACGGCCAACTGCCGGGCGTACCGCCGGTCTTCAACGGCCGGGCCCGGTGGCCAAGTCGGCCGAGCAGCTCTCCGCATACGTGGACCGGGTCCGCGCGGCGACCGGCGCGGGCAAGGTGGACCTCGTCGGCCATTCCCAGGGCGGCATGATGCCGCGCTACTACCTCGACTTCCTCGGCGGCGGCCCCAAGGTCAACTCGCTCACCGGCCTGGCGCCCTCCAGCCACGGCACGACCCTCTCCGCCTGACGAAGCTGATGGACAAGATCCCCGGCGCCGCGCGAGGCGATCCACGGGGGTCACGCCGCGGCCTCACACGACCAGGCGCTCGGCTCCGCCTTCCTCAAGAAGCTCAACTCCCGCCCCGACACGGTCCCGGGCGTCCGCTACACCGTCATCGCCACCCGGTACGACGAGGTCGTCACGCCGTGGCGGACCGCGTTCCTCTCGGGTCCGAACGTCCGCAACATCCTGCTCCAGGAGCGCTGCGGCGCCGACGTCTCCGAGCACTGGCGATCGGCACGGTGGACCGCGTGGCCTTCCACGAGGTCGCCAACGCCCTCGACCCGGCCAACGCCACGCCGTCCGGCTGCGCTTCGGCCGTCACCGGCTGACCCGGCGCGCGTGCCGCCCCCGGGAGGGGGCGGGCGGTTCAGGCCTCGGGGCCCTCGGCCGGGAACTCGTACTGCGCCTCGTACAGGTGCCCGGCCTTCGCGCGACCGAGACCTCGACGGGGCGCTGCCCGTCGCTGTACACCAACCGGAACGTCCGCAGCACCGGCAGGTCGGTCGGCAGGGCCAGGCCGTGTACTGCTCCTGCGTGGGCACGCGGGCGGACACCCGGTCCACGCAGTGGCGCGGCGGGTAGCCCAGTTCGGCCAGGAGCGTCGGAGTGCCGCCGCGGATCCTGCGGCGCTCCGACATCGGGGTGCCCGTGCGCGATGTCCAGCGGTAGAAGGACTTGACCAGTTCCACCGGTTTCGTCGTCGAACAGCAGGATCTGCGAGCGCATGAGGACGGTGTCGTTCCGGGCGATGCCGAACGCCGCGGCGACATCGGCGGGTGCCGCCACCTCGGCGACGTCGAGGAGCCTGCTGCGGGCTCGTACGCCACGAGTTCCGGCCTCCGTGATCCAGCGGTAGGGCTGTCCCGGCGGGGCGGGAGCCACGGACGCGGCGGGACGCATGGTCCGTTGGCGGTGCGCGCGAACCGTGACCGCGGCAACCAGCCCGCCCGACGACGAGTCCCTCCGCCTTGAGCGCCTGAAGCGCCTTCTGCACCGTCGTGTTCGACGCGCCGAACCTGTCCTTGAGCTGCTGGGTGGAGGGCACCTTGTCGCCCGGCGGGAGGTCGCGGACATGATCTCGTCCCGCAGGTCCGCGGCGATGCGCTCGTGGAACGGCCGGCCGTCGGTCATCGCATCCTCAACTCGTAGTGCGGGCCCTTCTCGTGCGGGCGCCGGACAGGCATGGACGTGCCGATCCACTCGCTCTCGTGGACGGCGGCCCCCTGCCGGTCGCGGGACCCGACCTTACTGCTTTCCGCGGCGGACGGCCTTGCCGCGTATCGCGAACACCGATATGGTCACGCATCCCGGAACGCCTTCCAGCTCAGGGAGTTGAGACATGCCCGGTCCTCGCATGCCCTGCTCGGAACACCGATCGCCGGCAGATCGCCGTGGTGACGGTCACGGGGGACGGCGTCCGCGTCGGCGACGTCGTCGCGATCGGCGGGATTCCGCACCGGGTGCGGGACGTGCGGTGCGTCCTTCCGGCGCGCACCCGGCTGGAGTTCGAGGACGGGAACGCGTACGTGGTGGGCCGGTCGCACCCCATCGAGGTCTCGCGGGCCTACCCCCTTCCCGGGCGGGCGCTGCCCGCGCGCCACCGCTGATCCCCCGCGGCCGTCGCCGCCCGCGCCATCTCGAACTCCCGGGCGTCCTCGCCCTCCCGGACCGGCTGCACCGCTCCCGTCCTGGTGAACCCGTGCCGGACGTACAGCCGTTCCGCCGGGTCGTTGCCCTCGGTGACCCACAGCCGCAGCCCGGTGAGTCCGAGTTCGTCCGCCCGGCTGAGGGCCGCGCCGACGAGGAGGTCCGCCGCGCCGCGGCTCCGGGCGGCGGGGCGCCACCCACATCGAGACGAGCATGCCGGTGCCGGGTCCCTGTGGATCCTCCGGCCCCTCCGGTACGACGGAGACCAGGCCGCACGGCTGCCCACCGTCCTCGGCGAGGAAAGTGTTGCGCCGGGCCAGGCGCTCCCGCCACTTCTCCTCGGGGAACGCGATCTCCCCGGACCAGGTGGAACCGAAGGCGTAGGGCGCGTCGGCCAGGGCGGCGAGCCGGACCTCTCGGTAGAGGCGCCAGTCCCCGGGGGTCAGGGGGCGCACGGTGATGTCTGCCATGGGCGGACCATGCCATCCCGGAGGGTGTCGCACCAAGGGATTTCCGGTGGGTCGAGCGGGTGGGCATATCGGGGCGTAAGCCCCGTACGGAACAAGCGAATTGACATATTAAGGGTTGCCTAACCTAATCTCTCGATCGATGGGAGATCTCATGACCGAACGCAGCTCCGAAGACCCCGCCCACGCCGCCCACCCCGGCATACGCCCCCACGAACTCCCCGATACCGCCGAGCGCGAGCTCCTCGGCCGGGTCCTCGACGCCCTGCTGCGCGAGGACGCCTACCGGCTGCGCAGCACCGCCCACCGGCACCGCCGTCCGGACGGCGACTGGCTGGCCCTGCGCGCGGGGGAGCGGACCGTCTGCGTCCCGGTCGACGGTGACGGCGTCCGGCGCGAAGTCCGGGCGCGGCGGCCCTTGCTGGAGGCCGCCGGCGCGACCGTCACCCGCCTCGCGCCGGCCCTGGCGGTGCTGCGTGCCGTCGCCGGACCCCGTGAACGGTCCGGATTCGACGCGTTCGCCGCCGAGTGCGCCGAGGAACTGGCCGCCCTGCGGCTGCAGGAGCGGCTGCGCGGCGACGTCACCGAACGGCTCGCCGCCGCCTACGGACCCGGCGCCGCGACCTGGACGGGGCCGCGCGGCGCCCTCGCCTTCGACGCCCTCGCCGCCTTCCGCCCCCACCCCCTCCACCCGGCCGGCCATGCCCGCACCGGCCTCGCCACCGCCGAACTGCCCGGCCACGCACCGCAGTTCCACCCCTGTTTCGGGCTGCGCTGGCTCGTCCTGCCGCCCGCCGCCGTGCGCGGCCGGCCCACGGCCCTGCCCGCCTGGTGGCCCACACCCGGCGAACTCGGGCTGCCCGCCGTCGAGGGCACCGCCCTGCCGGTGCACCCGCTGACCGCGGGGGAGCCGCTCGCCCGGGCGCTGCGCGCCACCGGCCTGGCGGGCGAGGCCCGACTCGCCGTCAAACCCTGGCCGGACGTCGTGCCGACGCTGTCGGCGCGCACCGTCGCCCTGGCCGACGACCCGGCCACCCACCTCGAACTGCCCCTGGCCGGCGCCGGGATCGTGCCCAGTTCGCTGCTGGACGGCGCGGTCGCCCAGCACCTGCTGGAGGAGATCCTGGCGCGCGAGCCGCGCCTCTCCCGGGCCGTCCTGCTCGCCGACGGGCGCACCCGTCTCGACGCGGGACACCCGCTCCTCGCCGCCCGGGTCCGCCGCCTGCCGGACGGGCTCGCCGACGCCCACGTCGTACCCGTCGCCGCGCTGGCCGCCCGTACGCCCGACGGCGTCCCGGTGGCCGACGCGCTCGCCGCCCGCTACTACGGGGGGTCGCCGCACGCCTTCCTCGACGCCTACTTCACCCTGCTCCTCGACTGGCACACCACCCTCTTCTCCTACGGCGTGGCCCTGGAGGCGGACGGGCGGAACGTCTCGGTGGTGCTCGACGCACCCGGCGGCCGCACCCGGCTGCGGCTGCTGTACAAGGACCACGGCGGCCCCCGGGTCAACGCGGTCCGGCTCGCCGCCCGGCTCGGCGGCCAGGCCGCCGACCTCCTCGGCTTCGCCGACCGCCGCATCCTCGCCGGGCACGACGGACCGGTCGCCGATCTCTTCGCCGCCGTCACCGTGCACCTGTGCGCGGGAACCCCCGCCCTGGAGCTCGGGGGCGAGCCCCTGCTGCGGCCGCTGCGCGACCGCCTCGCCGAGGCCGTGGACCGCCTCGCCCCCGGCCCCGCCGGCGTGCTGCGCACCCGCGTCCTGGAGGCCGGGCTGCTCCCCGTCCAGGCCCCGGTGACGGCGGTGCGCTCCGGCGCGGCCGACGCCGGCAAGCACTATGTGAACGGCCCGAACTACCTTCGCCGCGCGGCGCCGTAGGGCGCCCCGCTCCTCGGTCACTCCGGACGTGCTGCTCGGGCGGTGCCTTTTCGGCCTCCCGGCGGGCCGGTTCGGGCGTGGTGGCGGGGAACCGCTGTGCGGCGCGGCGGACTTCGGCGACGCTGGGGGCGTCGGCCGGTTCCCAAGGTTTTTACCAGGCATGGTTGGTACATACATCTATAAGGGCGTAGCGTCGCCACCGCCGAACCGACGGGGGCCCCACCACACCGCCACGAAAGGGGACGCCGCTCCATGTGCGGAATCACCGGATGGATCGCCTATGACCAGGACCTCACCGCCGACCCCGCCGCCCGCCCCACACTGGAGGCGATGACGCGGACCATGGCGCTGCGCGGCCCGGACGCGGAGGGCGAGTGGGTGGACACCCACGCCGCCCTCGGCCACCGCCGCCTCGCCGTCATCGACATCGAGGGCGGCCGCCAGCCCATGCTCGTCCAGCGCGACGGCCGCACCCAGGCCGTCATCACCTACAGCGGCGAGGTCTACAACTACCGCGAGCTGCGCTCCGAACTCGCCTCCCGCGGGCACACGTTCCGCACCAGCAGCGACACCGAGGTCGTGCTGCACGCCTACCTGGAGTGGGGCGAGTCCTTCGCCGAGCGCCTCAACGGCATGTACGCCTTCGCCGTCTGGGACGCCCGTACCGAGGAACTCCTCCTCGTCCGCGACCGGATGGGCATCAAGCCGCTCTACTACGCGCCGACCCCCGACGGCGTCGTCTTCGGTTCCGAGCAGAAGGCCGTGCTCGCCCACCCCGCCGTGCGCTCCGTCGTGGACGCCGAGGGGCTCGCCGAGGTCCTCGCCTTCGTCAAGACGCCCGGCCACGCGGTCTACAAGGGCCTGCACGAGGTCCGCCCGGGCCACACCATCCGCTTCCGCCGCGGAGCGTCCCCCGCCGTCCGCCGTTACTGGGCCCTGGAGGCCCACGAGCACACCGACGACACCGCCACCACCGTCGCGCACATACGCGAGCTCCTCGACGACATCGTCGCCCGCCAGCTCGTCGCCGACGTGCCGCTGTGCACCCTGCTCTCCGGCGGCCTGGACTCCTCCGCCATCACCGCCCTCGCCGCCAAGGGCCTCGGCGAGGCCGCCGCGGCCCGGTGCGCTCCTTCTCCGTGGACTTCACCGGCCAGACCGAGAACTTCGTCCCGGACGACCTGCGCTCGACGCCCGACGGCCCGTACGCCCACGCCCTCGCCGAGCACGTGCGCTCCGACCACCGCGACATCGTCCTCGACACCGCCACCCTGATGGACCGCGGCCACCGCGCCGCCGTCCTCACCGCCCGCGACATGCCGCTCGGCTTCGGCGACGGCGACACCTCGCTCTACCTTCTCTTCAAGGCCATCCGCGAGCAGTCCACGGTCGCCCTCTCCGGGGAGTCCGCGGACGAGGTCTTCGGCGGCTACAAGTGGTTCCACGACCCGGCCTCGGTCAACGCCGACACCTTCCCCTGGATCGCCGCGGGCGTGGCCGACACCTTCGGCGGCGGCAAGAGCGGCGGCTACGCGGCCCTCCTCGGCAAGGACGTCCTCGACGCCCTCGACCTCCCCGGCTACACCGACGCCCGCTACCGCGAGGCCCTCGCCGAGGTCCCCCGCCTCCCCGGCGAGACCGGCCACCAGGCCCGCATGCGCGAGGTCAGCCACCTCCACCTCACCCGCTTCGTCCAGATCCTCCTCGACCGCAAGGACCGGGCCAGCATGGCCACCGGCCTGGAGGTCCGCGTCCCCTTCTGCGACCACCGCCTCGTCTCGTACGTCTTCAACACCCCCTGGGCGATGAAGACCTTCGACGGCCGCGAGAAGTCCCTGCTGCGCGCCGCCACCCGCGACGTCCTCCCCGACGTCGTCGCCGACCGCGTCAAGAGCCCCTACCCCTCCACCCAGGACCCCCGCTACGCCGAGGCCCTCCGCACCGAACTCCGCCAGCTGACCGCCGACAGGAACGCCCCGGTCCGCGAACTCCTCGACGAGGACTCCCTCGCCACCGCCCTCTCCCCGGACGCCGGCAGCCGGTACCGCGGCGCGACGGAATTCGTCCTCGGCCTGGACACGTGGCTGCGCGGCGGCGGCACCGAGCTGAAGCTGTGACGGTACGGCCCGTGGGGGTACGACGCCCCACGGGCCGTACCCGTACGTCAGCGGCTGCGGGCGGCCCGTCGCGGGTGCCCGCAGCCGCAGGCGCAGCGGGTGCGGACGACGGACGGTTCACCGGGCGAGCTTCCGGGCCGCGGCGTCGAGCGCTTCCCCGAGGTCGTCGGCATCGGTGAGGACGTCCCACCGCTCGCTCTGCGGGATGACCCAGACCCGGTCGCCCGGATACTTGCCCGGCGGTGGCACGAAGAGCTCCGATCCCCTATCTCCACAACCGCAAGAGGCGTTGCTATCTGGTAGCAGTAATGGTCTGGCGAGTCGTGACGGTCACCGCACCGTACTCAGGCCGCAGTCCTGTTTCGACATACAACGGGGTTGCACGCATCCGGCCTTCGGTAATCGTTGTGGACAAGGGCAGCCTCTTTACGTCAGCCACCGCAGCTCGTACGCATCGAGGCTCACTGTCCGTCCCTCCACCCGCGCGTTCACCCCGTGGTCTTGAGTGTTCACTACCAGCGTCCCGCCATGCGCCGAGGTGAGGGCTCGCACTCCTTCCCCTTCGATTGCCGGAACCCGAAGCCCAGTTGCTCCCGGGGGGAATGCCTTGCCGAAATGGGACAGCAAGTCCATCATCGGCAGCCTTGTTCCCCCGTCGCTCAACTCCGTGCTGCTCCAAAGGCATCCGGGGCAGGCGCCCGTGTCCTCTTCCGGATTCCAGTAGAAGGCGCCCGCCACCCCGGCCCGGGCCATCTGCATCATCGCCGTCGCCTGGACGGCGATCCGGCGCGGTTCGGTCCAGCCGGCCCGGTTGTCCTGGGCGTCGGGGGGGCTCGACGTACCACTCGGCCCACCACACCGGCAGGCCGGTCGCGTTCTTCAGCCAGGCCGTGACGTCGGCGAACTTCTGCGTGGCGCGGAACTCGTCGGGGAGGAGCAGGCTGCCGTCCCGGGTGTAGCTGGAGCCGTCGACGACGACGAAGTCGGCACCGGCCTTGTGCCGGTTCCAGTAGGTGAGCGCGTCGAGGGCGCGCTGGTCGACCACTCCCCAAGGGCCCTGCAGGGACGACGCGTTGGACGCGGACCCCGGCGAGTTGCTGTCCATGACGACGTACGGCCCGCCGATGAGAATGTCGTCGCGCTGTCTGTGGAGCTCCTCGTAGACGAGGTTGTAGAGCTCGGTGTACCCCTCGTAGTCCCACCGCTTGCGCGAATCGTCGTAGAAACCTTGAGTTCGTTCCAGACGATGAAGTGGTGGACGTCCGGGTAGCGTTTGGCGACGACGCCGGCAAGGCGGGCGAAGTCCTTGTAGTGCGCCCGCTGCGGGGCCTTCTCCAGCGACTTCTGGGACCAGTCGGTCCGCTCCCCGCCGCCCTTCATCCAGTCGGGGGCGCAGCAGAGCGTGAGGACGGGAGCGGCGCCGGTGCGGCGCATGAGGGCGACGCGGCGGTCGAGGTCGGTGAAGTTGTAACTGCCGGGTCTGGGCTCCGGGTTGTCCGCTCCCCAGCCCATGATGTGCTGGTTCTGCGGCATCGGGTCGGCGGAGAGCAGCCCGGCGGCCGTGCGCCGTGCACCGTCCTCGCCGCGGTCGGCGCTGTACTTGGTGTGGGTGAAGCCCCAGCCCACCGCGGCCCGCCGGTCGTGCGCGGACCCGCCGCGGGACCGCCCGCCGCCGCCGAGGTCGACGGTGAACAGCAGGCCCAGCGCGCACGCGAGGACCGCGAGCAGCGCCGTCAAGCGCCACCGCCCCCGTTTCGACAACCACGGCCCCCCGGCATGACGTCCCATCATGGCCAAGGGTATCGGCGGGCCGTACGGTTTGGTCGGCTTCCGCCCGAACTCAGGCGCCGTAGACGGCGCGTACCGCTTCCTCCGCCGCCGCGAGGGCCGCCGCCCGGTCCAGACCGAGCCGCCGGGCCCGCTCGGCGTAGCCGCGGGCGGCCGCGGCGGCCTCCCGTTCGGCGGTGTCGCCCGGGGCGGCGATGAACGTGCCGTTCCGCCCACGCGTCTCGATCACCCCGTCCGTCTCCAACGCCCGGTACGCCTTGGCCACGGTGTTGGCGGCGAGCCCGAGCTGCTCGGCGAAGCCGCGGACCGTCGGCAGCCGGTAGCCGACGGGGAGCTCGCCGAGCGGGCCTGGTCGGCGATGCTGGCCCGGATCTGCTCGTAGGGCGGTTCGGGGGCGTCCTGGTCGACGGTCACGTGCAAGGTCACGGCGGCTGTGCTCCTGGATGACGGATCGGTGTGCGGCCCCCATTGTGCGTCAGCGCCGGCGGGGACGCGGGCGCCGGCGGCGGCTGCCACGGCGTGTCCGTACTGCGGCCCGGCTGGGCGGAATCGTGACCAGGCCCCCCGGGACCGCGTTACAGGAAACGTACTTCCCGGAAATACACTTCCCCAAGTGCGAGGTGCTCGGTGCCCCGGAAACCCTCCCATCCGTCCAAGCCCGGCGACATGTTCGACCGTGACGGGGAGTGGAGCGAGCTGACCGCCTTCGCGAGCGATGCGAGACCGGACGCGACCGTGGGGGTCGTCTCGGGCCGTCGCCGTCAGGGCAAGTCGTTCCTGCTCGACTCCCTGGCCCGGGCCTCCGGGGGCTTCTACTTCTGCGCGTACGAGGCGACGGAGTCGGAGTCGCTGCACCGCTTCGGCGAGGAACTCGGCCAGTACACCGGGGCCGTCGCCCCCATGCCGCTTCGACCGCTGGGAGCAGGCGGTGGACGCCCTGCTCGCCCTCGGGCGCGAACAGCCGCTCGTCGTGGTCCTCGACGAGTTCCCCTATCTCGCCCGGGCGACCCCGTCGCTGCCGTCCATCGTTCAGGTCGCCTACGGCCCCCGGCGCCCCGAACGCCTGGAGTCGCGCACGCGGCTGCTCCTCTGCGGCAGTTCCCTGGCCTTCATGGGGAAGCTGCTGGCGGGCACGTCACCGCTGCGGGGCCGGGCGAGCCTCGAATTGATCGTGCACCCGCTCGACTACCGCCAGGCGGCCGCCTTCTGGCAGCTCGACGATCCGCGTCTCGCGCTTCTCGTCCACAGCGTCGTCGGCGGAACGCCCGCCTACACGCAAGGAATTCGTCGGCGACGACGTACCCGACGGCATGGCCGACTTCGACTCCTGGGTCTGCCGCACGGCGCTCTCCCCCAGCTCGCCGCTCTACCGCGAGGCACGCTACCTCCTGGCCGACGAATCGGACCTCAGGGACCGCGCCCTCTACCACTCCGTCCTCGCGGCCCTCGCCACCGGCAACGCGACCGCAGGACGGATCGCCGGCTTCCTGGAGCGTCCCATCAGCGACATCACGCACCCGCTCACCGTCCTCCAGGACTGCGGCCTGGTACGCCGCGAGGAGGACGCCTTCCGCCGCAACCGCAGCACCTACCGCGTCGCCGAACCGCTCATCGCCTTCGACCACGCCATCTCCCGCCCGAAACGGCCCCTGCTCGACCGGAGGCTGGCCCACCAGGTCTGGACGACCGCCCGGCCCCGATTCCTCTCGGCCGTGGTCGGACCGCACTTCGAACAGGTCTGCCGCGACTGGGTGGCCAACTTCGCCTCCCCGGAGACCTTCGGCGGCATGCCGATCGACGTGACGTACGGAACCGTCGCCGACCCGGCCGCCCGCACCGGCATGGAACTCGACGTGGTGGTCCGCGGAGCCGTCGGCCAGGACAACGGCGTCCTCCTCTCCGTCGGCGAGGCCAAGTGGGACCGCACGATGGGCATGTCCCACCTCGACCGCCTCCGCCACGCCCTGATTCTCCTCGCCGCCCGGGGCGTCGACACCACCGCGACCCGGCCGGCGTGCTACAGCGGGGCGGGCTTCACCCCGGAGCTGAGGGCGGCGGAGGCGCGGGGTGAAGTGGTCCTGGTGGATCTGCGGCGGCTGTACGAGGGGGAGTAGACGCAGGGCCGACGGCTACGACATCGTCGCCAGCCGCCACACCAGCACCGCGCCCAATACCGCCAGCAGCGGCATCGCGAACCAGAACGACCCCTGCATCCAGCGCAGTTGACGCACCCCGGCCCGCATCCCCACCCGCGTCAGCTCCCGCACCGTCAGCAGTACCAGCAGCAGCACCGCCGCCAGGCCGCCGACCACGGAGACCGGGTTCCAGGTCACCCGTGGCCCGGCCGGGCCCGGGCGGGGGGCCGGGGCGGGGCCGGGGGGCTTGGATTTCAGTTCGTAGAGGACCGCGTCGTCGTTCGTCAGGACCGGGCGCAGGTCCGGGCTCGTGGACAGGGAGCGGCGCATGCGGGCGTCCCAGCCCGTCGGGTAGCCGGCGGACAGTTCCAGGTAGGTGGACTGGCCGCGGTTGACGAGGAGGTACGCGTTGGGGCCGGCGGCGCGCAGGGACTTCACCAGGTCCGGTACGCCGGCGGCGTCGCGCGGCGCGAGCGTCGGCTCGTAGAGGACGCGCTCCATGTCCCGCGCCTCCCATGGCAGGGCCGGCGTCACGTTGTTGAGCGTGTCGCTGCTCATCCAGAGGAGTTTCACCGTCGGGCGGTCGTGGGCGTAGACGTAGTCCATGGCCGTCACTTCGCCGGCCCGCACCCGCTCGAAGTCCTCGTTGCCCCAGCGGGCCACCAGGAAGCCGAAGGCGAGGAGGAGGCCGGCGGTCAGGGCGGCCAGGGGGGCGGCCAGGGTACGGCGGCGGCGGGCCGCGGCCGGGAAGAGGGCCAGGGCGGCGAGGACGCACGCGCCGGGGACGGCGAACAGGAAGACGCGCAGGGCCACTTCGCCGCCGTACGACTGCATGCCGAAGGCGAGGAAGGGGACGCAGGTGAGGACCACGAGCGAGACGTCCGTGACGCCGGCGCGGCGGCGGCGCCACCAGCCCAGGGCGGCGAAGGCGAGCACCCCGCCGGCCAGGGCGACGCGCACGTACAGGACGAACTTGTGGACCGGGTTGCCGCCCTCGATGCGGCCGGAGACCGAGGACGAGACGTTGCCGCCGAGCGAGCCGAGTCCCGCCGAAGAGCTCGTTGAAGTGGCCGGACCAGTACGGCTCGGCCAGGAAGCCGATCCAGACCGCCAGCATCACCCCGCACAGGCAGCGGGAGTCCGCGGAGCGTCGAGCGGCGTACCAGGACGAGGACGGTGAGGACGCCCAGCATCACGAACGGGGTCAGCTGGTGGGACGCGACGGAGGCGGCGAAGAGGGCGATCAGCAGGGCCAGGAGTACGGTCAGTTGGGCGCGGCCGACCGGCTCCACGCGGCGCTCGCCCGCTACGCGCCGCCCCCGGCAGCTGGCCGGGCCAGCGGAACCAGACCAGCAGCACGGCCACGAAGAGCAGGTAGAAGAGGTAGTTGAGGGCCTGCGGGGAGAAGTAGTCCTGGCCGACCCAGCCGCAGAGGGCGAACAGCCATAGTGCCGTCCACTTGGCGCGCCCACCCGGCCCGGACCGCGCGCAGGAGCAGGGCCAGCGGGGCCAGGCAGGCCAGTTGGACGGCGAGCGGCCACCAGCGCAGGAGCTCGGTGAGGTCGTGCACGCCGCACGCCCGCGCGGCGAGCGCGGCGAGCGCGAAGAAGCCGGGCCAGCTCCAGCGGGCGTCCAGGTCGGGCGCCGCGGTGCCGGTCCGGTCGATGTAGTCCAGGAAGCCCAGGTGCTGCCAGGCCGTGGCGAAGCGCGGGCGGTCCTCCAGTACGGCGGGCAGCGCGTGCAGGGACACGACCGTCGCCAGCAGCACGGCGGCCAGCAGCCAGGTGCGCGGCCGGGCGGGGACCAGGGCGGCGGCGAACGCCGCGACCAGCACGGCGGTGCCCACCAGGGTCGCGGTGGGCAGGACGGAGACCAGGCCGAGCCCGCCCATCCCGTCCAGGTTGACCTCGCCGAGGGCCTTCAACGGCGCCCAGTAGAGGGCCAGTCCGGCCAGGAGGAGCAGCCCGATCGCGGTCTCGGGGCGCCACCACGCGGGGCGCCGGGGCGGCGCCTTCGCGGGGGCGGGCGACGGTGGCGGCGCCTCCGTGCGCAGCACCAGCGTGTCCGGGGACGGCCGGACGTCCGGCCGTCGCTCCAGGTGGTCGAAGTCCAGCCGGACGCCCAGCGGCAGCGTGTCCGCGTCGAGCGCGGCGCGCAGCGCCCAGCGCGTGCCGTGGGCGGGCGCCGGCTGCGGGGCCTCCCGCCGTGGAGCCTCGCGCTGCGGGGCCTCCCGCTCCTCGCGTCGTTCGCCGTGGGCCGGCAGGTCCGCCAGGTCGCCGTCGGGCGCCGTCGCGTCGGACCTCCCCGCGGGGGCGGCGGCCGCCGCCCTGAGGACGCCCCGGAGCTTCACCGCGGCGATCGAGACGATCACCGTGAGGCTGGAGATTTCCGCCACCCCCGCACCCGTCAGCCCCATGCGCGGCAGGAGCAGCAACGTCAGCCCCATCACCAGCAGGCACAACAACCCCTGGAGATAGGCGAGTCCGGCCGTACGGCTCTGCGCCCGCAGCACCGCGAAGTACGTCTCCATCACCACGCGCAGCGCCGCCCCGACCGCGAACCACCGCAGCAGCGGCGTCGCCTCGGTGTAACCGGGCCGAAGACCGCGAGGATGTACGGTGCGAGGAGGAACAGGCCCCCGCACACCGGAACCATGATCTTCGCCATCCGGCGCAGCGCGGCCCGGCAGTTCTCCGCCAGCCGTTCCGGGTCGTGCGACCCCTCGACGGTGAGCGAGGCGCCCATGTTGATCGCGAGCAGGTTGACCGTGCCCCCGATGGTGGACGCGATGTAGAAGTACGCGTTCTCGCTGGAGCTGATCTGCGCGGCGACGAGCACCGGCACCAGATAGACCACGGCCAGGGAGAAGAGGGAGCCGGTGTAGTCGCCGGCCAGGAAGCGGCCGATCTCCCGGGCGCTCGCCGGGCGCGCGGTCCGCTCCGTGGCCCGGACGTGCGCGGGCACCAGCCGCCGGAACACCAGCCAGCCCAGCGGCAGGACGGACGCGCCGATCGAGACCACCCACGAGACGAACACCCCGGGACGCCGGCAGCACCGTCGCCAGGGCGATCAGGAGGGCCAGCTTCACGGCGGAGAAGACCGTGTTGCCCACCGGCACCCACATCGCGCTGCGCAGCCCGGTCAGCACCCCGTCCTGGAGGGTGAGCACCGACCAGGCGATCACCGCGGCGGCGAACCCCAGCCCGTGCGAGAGCCCGCCGAGCGCCCGGTAGGACGGTCCCCACCAGCCAGGGTGAGCAGGAAGACGCCCGCCGCGGCGGCGACGATCACCGAACTGCCCGCGTAGGTGCGCAGCACCAGCCGGCCCGTGGTCCGGCCGGCGACCGGGATGAAGCGGGCCAGCGCCCCGGTCAGGGTGACCGCCGTGAGCCCGGCGAGCAGCTTCATGGCGGCTATGGCCGCGGAGCCCCGGCCGACCGACTCCTCGCTGTAGTAGCGGGCGGCGACGAGCCAGAAGCCCACCCCGAGGACCGCGCTGATGCCGGTGTTGAGCATCAGCGCGAAGGCGTTGCGGAACAGCGGGCTCCCGTCGCTCCCGCCGCCCTTGCCGCGCCCCGGCAGCCGAAGCCTGCGGCCCGCCGGTTCCACCGCCCGCTCCTCGGTCCGTGCGGACAGCCCCGGTTCGGAGGTGTCCTGTGTGGACGTGTCAGCCACGCGTCTCTCTGGCCCTTCGCGTCTCTCTGGCCTTTCCGGCGCTTGTCCGTCCGGCGCCCGCCGCTCCGGCGCTCGCCGTTCCGATCAGCCGGCGGCCGCCGCGGACGATCGCGTACCCCTTGGTCAGGGCCCGGTCGGCCGCGAACAGCCGGCCGACCGCCCGGCCGTGCACCATCCGCTCGAACTCGGCGACCGACGTCGTGCGGCGCACGGTCACCCGCCGCAGGGCGTACGGGCCCTGTGCGCGCGTCGCCAGGCCGTTCCCCACCGCGAGCGAGATCCCGAAGCCGGCCGCCCGTACCGCCCGCCGCACCCCGGCGGCTGGAGTAGCCGTAGGGGTAGGCGAAGGATACCGGCGGCCGGCCGAGTTCCCCGGTGAGTATGTCGCGGCAACCGCTCGATCTCGAACGCCAGCCTGTCGTCGGCGAGTTGATCGAGCTGCGGATGTGTGTGGCTGTGCCCGCCGGCCTCGGCGCCGGCCTCGGTGAGCTCGCGCAGCTGGTGCCAGGTGAGCATGAGGTCCAGGGCGCCGCCGGTCTCGTGCTCCCCGCGCAGCCAGCCGGTGGAGACGAAGACGGTCGACGGGAAGCCCCGGGCGGCCAGCACGGGGAGGGCGTGCCGGTGCACGCCCTCGTAGCCGTCGTCGAAGGTGATCAGCACCGGTTTCGGCGGCAGCGGCCGGCCGTCGCGCCAGGCGGCGGCCAGCTCCCGGGTGGTCAGCGGGACGAAGCCGGCCGCGTCCAGCACCGCCATCTGCTCGGCGAACGCGTCCGGCCGGACGGAGAGTCCGTGGGCGGCGCGGGACGGCGCGTGGGCGACGGAGTGGTACATCAGGATCGGCACCGGGCCGCCGGCGGCCGTCACGGGACCACCTCCTCACCGAGCCTGTGCCGTCGGCGCTCGTGCCGTTCCCGCCCGGGACGGCCGGGACGCCCGACGGGCCCGGTGCGGCGTCCGGCACGGCCGCCACCGCGAACCGGCCGGCGCCGCGGCGGGCGCGGGCCAGACCGACGGCGTAACCGCCGGTCGTCACGGCCAGTCCCGCCACGATCGCCCCGGCCCGTGCCGCGCCGCCGGGCCGCCCGAGCAGCGCGTCGCGCAGCCCGCGCGCCACGCCGGCCGGGAGGACGCGGGTGGTGTAACGGCGCTCGCTCGCCAGCCCGTCGCGCGTGCCCACGCTGTGCGCCACCAGGGCCTTCGACAAGGCCCTCGGCGTACGCCCGCGTGCGGAAGTAGCCGAAGCGCTCCCGCTCGGGCGGCACCCGGTGGTGGATCACGGAGCGGTCGTCGATGAGCAGCACCGGCGCCGGGCACGGCCCGGCGCAGCCGGATGCACAGCTCGGTCTCCTCGCAGCCCAGCGGCAGCCGGTGCCCGTCGCGTCCGATGCCGCTGGCGAACCCGCCGACGGCGAGCAGCCCCGATCTGCGGAACGACGCGTTCCCGCCGAGGACGTTGCGCACCTCCACCCGGCCGGGCGGCAGGCCGCGATAGGTGCAGCCCACCACCCAGTCGAACTCCTCGGGGAACCAGTCGGGACGGCTCCGCGAGGCCCACACCGGCTCGGTCCGGCCGCCCACCGCCATCACCCGCGGGTCCGCGTAGCACGCCGCGAAGTGCCGCAGCCAGTCGCGCTCGGCCACCGCGTCGTCGTCGAGGAAGGCGATCACCTCCCCGGAGGAGGCGGCGACTCCGGTGTTGCGCCCGGCGGACAGCCCGCGCGGTCCGGCGTTGGCGAGCACAACCGGACGGAGCTCTCGGTGCCCCCGCCGTCATCCCCGTAGTGCTTGGCGAGCCGGCGCAGCAGCGCCGGTTGTGGTCCACCACGACCAGGGTTTCCAGCGCCGGGTGGGACTGCGCGGCCACCGAGGCCACCGCGGCGAGGATGTCGCCCCAGCGGTCCTCGGTGTAGACGCAGATGACCACCGAGACGTCCGGCGCGGTGGTCCGTTCCGCTCCTGTGTTCAAGAGACTTCCCCGCGGCTCGCGGCCGGTGCGATCGCCAGGGCCGGGCGCCCGGCCGCTTGCGCCGCCGGGAGCCGCGCTCGTGCAGGATCACCTTGAGGACCCGCAGCCCGTCGCGCACGGCGCGCAGATTGCTGTGCCGTGGATGCGCACGAACTCGTGGCTGGGGATCTCCTGCACCTTCAGACGGCCTTGACGACTCTGATGTTCATCAGGGTCTCCACCTCGAAGCCGGCGCAGTCCAGGGCGATGTCGTCCAGGACGCGCTTCCAGAAGGCGTTGTAGCCGTAGCACAGATCGGTGTAGCGGGCCCCGAACTTCTGGTTGACGAGCGAGCACAGGACGCGGTTGCCCAGCTTGCGGACGGGCGTCATGTCGTCCGTGCCGCCGCCGTTGGCGAAGCGGGAGCCCTTGGCGAAGTCCGCCCCGCCCACCAGGGCGGAGACGTAGCTGACGATCTCGTTGCCGTCGGCGGAGCCGTCGGCGTCGACCATGACGATGATCTCGCCCGTGCAGGCGGCGAAGCCGGTGATCAGGGCGTCGCCCTTGCCCTTGCCGCGCTGCCCGACGACCTTGACCGAGGGCCACAGCTCGCGGGCCACCTTGACGGTGTCGTCGGTGGAGTTGCCGTCCACCAGGACCACTTCGTGGATCCAGGAGGGCAGGGTCTTGAAGACGTACGGCAGGTTCTCCGCCTCGTTCATCGCCGGGATCACCACGCTGACCGGAGGCGCTATCGCGAACTGCGCGGTCACCGGGCGGTATTGGGCGGGTGGTTCGAGCGGCTGGCCGGAATCGCTCCGGCCTTCGGATCCCAGGGCCTGGTCAGGAACCTGACCGGCCGCCGGGCGCAGGAACGAGCTCATGAGTCTCTGTTTCCCTCTCGTCCGGTGGACGCGCCCGCCCCCGAGCGGTCCCTTTGGTGTGTCCGGTTCGAAAAGGGGGTCTCGCCCTGTCGCGTACGGAGTACGGAACCACCGTGCGCTCAGGGCGAGTTGGCAAGTAGCACAGGCCGCGCGGCACGCGACCCGGACCGGCTGGGCCGGCCGGGCGCGGCACCCCCTGCCGCGCCCCGCCCCGGACCCATCGCGCGGCGACTGGAGCCCCTCCCCGGAGCCGCATGAACTGATGGACCGATGCGGGTAGATGTACGACGGTATTGAAGCTTGAGACTGTATGGCAAGAGGTGAGGCGGACTCTCCTCCTTTGGTGTCCTTTGTTCCTGACGCGCTGTCCGCTGTGCGAACGCACACGCCGGAGCGGGGAGTTGGGCGTACCCCTGACGCCTGCCCGTGAACCCCCCTCACGTGCTCCGCCGGAGCCGGCCCACCTGTTTGAGGAGCCGGTCGGCGGGCTCGAAGAGCTGGGGGCGCGCGAGCACGGCGTTGCGCAGCGCGCGCAGCCGGCGCCGACGCCGCGCCAGATGCCCACCATCGCGACGGGGTGACGCCTCGTCACCCACCCTTCCGACACGCTGAGTTCGCGTGTCTTCAGGGAATCCTTGTACGCCTTGCCGCCCCGCCCGAGGTCCAGATACGCCAGCCCCGCCGCGGCCGCCCCCTCCGCCATGCGTATGTGCAGCACCAGGCCGGGGGAGTACTTCGCGAACTCCGGGTCGTACGCCGGGAACCAGCACGCCAGCACCGTCGGCGACCGCAGCCCGAAGTGCGCCGCCACCGGCCGGCCGTCCGCGTAGAGCACGGACAGCAGCCCTCCGAACGTCGCGGCCCGGGTGTGGAACAGCTGCTCGACGAGATGGGATATCCAGGGACGGGAGAAGCGGTCGCTGCGCCCTGTTCTTCGGTACTGCGCCGACTTCCAGGCGATCAGCCGGTCCAGCACGGCCGGATCGCGCTCGTCGTGCACGTACCGCACGTCGCCGACGTCGCGGCCGAGCCGGCGCTCCTTGGCGAGCGTGGTCCGGGTGAACTTGGGCGACTGCTTGCGCAGCGCCGCCAGATAGGACTCGAAGCCCTGCTCCACGTCGATCACCGGCGAGGCGAACGCGCCGGAGGCGCCCACCTCGAAGGGCTTCTGGCCCTCCACGAGATGGTCGAACTCCCACAGCGACAGCCCGCACGCGTGGAGCAGTTCCCGGGCGTCCCACTGGAAGCCGGGCCGGTGCACCAGGCCCTGGGCGTCCGAGACGCCCAGCCCGACCGCCCGGCCCACCCCCAGCGGGGTGCGCTGGTAGGGGAAGAAGGCCGCGGGCGCGCCCTCCTCCCGTACGACGGCTATCCGGGTCCCGCGGCGGCAGCGGCCCACCGCCAGCGTGAACTCCGGTGCGAGGAAAGGATTCGCGAGCTGTGGAGAGCCGTCCTCCACCGCCCGGGTCTGCATGGCCGACCACGCCGCCCGGTCCGCGGCGGTCAGCTCGCCGGGGCGGCGCACGCTGATGTCCACGTCAGGACGTCCGGCTTCCCGTGGAGCGGCTCCGGTGGCGCCACCCGTGGGCGAGCAGGAGAACAGCAGGCTGAAGGCCCCCACGGCGACGACGCCGCCGCGCACCGACCAGTTGTGCAGCGCGAGCATGGTCTGGGCGACCAGCAGGTCGACCGCCAGCGCCCCGCCGCCCGCGACCACGGCCCGGCTCAGCGGGTCGAGCCCGCGCAGCGCGGCCGCGATCCCGCAGCCGGGCGCGACGAGCAGGAAGAAGAGGGTGAACGGCGCCCGCAGCGGCGAGCCGATGTCCGCGAGCGCCAGCGCCGCCCCCACGCCCGCCATCGCGACGGCGGCTCCCGCGACCACCGGGAGCGAGTCCGCGGCCGGCGGCCTTCTCCCCGGGCGGCCGGGCGGACGGGTGGTGCCGGGCGGATCGCCGGTGACCGAATGATCGTCGATGGTGTCGATTTTGCTGCCGTCGAGTCCGACGGGATCGCTGAAGCTCTGCATTGGCGACTTAGCCCCCCGAAGCGCCGGATGCCGGGCTTCAATGTCGCGCAATGGGCGAAGGCCGTCAAGATGTGAAGGGCGTGCGAACGACCTTTGGCCGATGCCTTCGGGCACAACCGGAAGCTTTCCGTCGGATGAACACCAGGGGAACCTGTCATACCGTCAGTTCACCGTCGTACAAAGGGTTCCGGCCGCCGCACGGGTGAGCACCGACACCCCCGGGCGAGTGCCGGTGTTGACGCGGCCGTGAAGGCGCGGCAGGGACGGACTTCACCAAATGGCCATACGGCCAAGGGGGCGGCGAGGGATCGGCGTGACTTTTGACATGGACACTTCCAGCGACTCCGGGTCGCTGCTACCACAGGGGTGGCAGAGAACCCTGCTAGGGAGGCTCCATGAACTCGCACCGCATCACGGGTGCCGCATCGGCCGTGGCCCTCACCCTCCTGATCGCCCTCACCGGAACCGGTACGGCGCACCCCGCGCCCAGACCGGCCGGACCGGCCTACGTGGCGCTGGGCGACTCCTACTCCTCGGGCGTGGGCGCCGGTTCGTACCAGGGCGGCGACTGCAAACGCAGCTCCAAGGCGTACCCGGCCCTGTGGGCCGCCGCGCACGCCCCCACGTCGTTCGCCTTCACCGCCTGCTCGGGCGCGCGCACCGGTGACGTCCTCGGCAAGCACTCACCCCGCTCACCGCGGCGACGGCCTGGTGAGCATCAGCATCGGCGGCAACGACGCCGGCTTCTCCGACACCATGACCGCCTGCGTCCTCAACGACGACCGCACGTGTCTCGACAGGATCGCCACGGCGAGCGCCTTCATCCGCGGCCAACTGCCCGCCAAACTCGGACGCGTCTACGACGCCATCGGACTCCAAGGCACGTCGCACGTCGTGGTCCTCGGCTACCCCCGCTTCTACAATCCGGCCCGCCACCGACTGCGCCGCCTGAGCGAGACCAAGCGGACGGCCATCAACAAGGCCGCGGACCTGCTCGACTCCGTCGTCGCCGACCGGGCGAGGAGCCACGGTTTCGGCCTACGGCGACGTCAACACCACCTTTAAGGGCCACGAACTGTGCTCCGGCAGCCCCTGGCTGCGCAGCGTGACGCTGCCCGTCGACGAGTCGTACCACCCCACCGCCGGCGGCCAGTCCGGCGGCTACCTGCCGGTGCTCACCTCAGCGGCCCGGGTCGCGGGTCGCGCTGCCGCCGGGTGACGCGGACGACGACTCCCGGCCGGCAGACGACCGTGAACGGCACGTGCGCCGACGTCACCTGCGCGGCGCGGAGACCTCCACGGCGATCCAGTCCCGCTCCGGATCACCGGCCCGGTGGGCGGTCTCCGCGTGCGGCACGCTCACCGTCGCGACGCGCCGGCGAGACCGTGTGCCAGCCCCCGTCCGTCACCCGCCCGCTGCCGGTGACCCACCGGTAGACCACACCCGCGCGGGCACGCGGTCCACGGTGAGCAGCGCGTGGAAGGCGGGCGCGCGCTGCTCCGGGGCCGGGCAGGGGCCGGAGTAGCGGTCGCGGTCGGCGGTGACGGTGACCCCGACCGCGGAACCGGGCGCATCGGGAGAGGGAGAAGAAGAGGAGGAGGAAGGGGAGGAAGGGGAAGCAGAGGGAGGAGAAGAGGAAGAGGAAGGGGAGCGGACGGGGAGGGCGCGGCGGACGACGACGGGGCCGGCGCGCCCGGGGCCGTCCGGCACTGCTGTCACTGCCGTCGCCGCCGTCCCCTCCGGCGCTCCCGCCGCCCGTGTCCCGGCCCACCAGGCCCACACCAGGCCGCCCACCACGAGCGCGGCCACGACCAGGGCGGCTATCAGACCGTTCCGCGTCCGGCGCGCCCCGCCGCGCACCGGGTGCTCCGTCCGGGCCGTGGGCGCCCGCGCCGCCGGGACCGCCCGCGCCGCCGGGATCGCCGCGCCGCCGGATCGCCCGCGCCGCCGGGATCGCCCGGGCCCGAGGGGCGCCGAGCGTCCGCCGGGCCGTACGGATCGCTCGGTCGCCCGAGCCGTACGACCCGGGCGAACCGACCGGGTCCCCGGGGCTGTAGGGACTCGCCGTCTCGCCCGGCGGGGGCACCACGACCGTCGGGGCGGACGACGGGCGGGATGCCGCGCGCGGCATCCCGCCCGCGGAGACGGTCCGCAGCAGCCGCTCGGCCTCCGCCGCGCCCAACCGCCGCTCCGGGTCCTTTTGCGCAGCAGCCCTCCAGCACGGGCGCGAGCGGGGCCCGCCCGCAGGGGCGGCGGCAACTCCTCGTCCACGGCGGCCCGTACGTGGTCAGCGGGGTGTCCGGCGGAACGGCGAGTGGCCCTCCACCGCCGCGTACAGCGTGACGCCGAGCGACCACACGGTCGGACGCCGGGCGGGCGGGCGCCCCAGCGCCCTTTCCGGGGCACAGGAATCGGGCGAACCCATCAACTGCCCGGTGGCGTGAGCGCGGAGGTTCCCTCGATCACGGCGATGCCGAACGTCGCCGAGGACGACCCGCCCGTCGTTGCCGAGCAGAATGTTGGCCGGTTTCACATCCGGTGCAGCACGCCGACGGAGTGCGCCGCCCGCAGCGCCGCGAGCACCTCGGCGCCGATCCGCGCGGCACCGCGCCGGCGCCATCGGCCCCTCGGCGTCAGGACCTCCGCGAGCGACAGACCGGCACCAGCTCCATGACGATCCACGGGCCGTCCGTCCGCCACGACCACGTCGTACACCGTGACGACGTTGCGGTGCGCGATCCGGGCCGCCGCGCGCCCCTCGCGCTCCAGCCGCTCGTACAGCCCGCGCACCTCGTCCGCCGGGAGCCCGGCGGCGCGCGCGGACCTCCTTGACGGCCACCGCGCGGGCCAGCACCTCGTCGCGGGCCCGCCGCACGACGCCCATCCCGCCACGCCCGAGCTCGTCCTCCAGCCGGTAACGGCCCGCCAGCACGCGCCCGTCGGCGTCCCCGGAGTCCCCGGTCATCGCGCATCCCTCCCCCGGGAGAGCAATTGGGGTGAATGTACCGCAACAGAGGGTGTGATTTCCGACCGGTCGGGGACGTTCCGGGGGCCCCTGGGGGAGACCGGATTGCGTCAGGTTCACGCCAGGGGACGTCAAACCCCTTGACGGGGTGGTGAATCCGTTGCGGATGCGCGGGTGACGCGATGGGGCGATAGGGTTACCCTAGCCTTGGCCGGGTGCCTCGTACGGGTGGGGAGTCTCATGGACCAGATAGCTATGCGCAGCAGGCCGCGTGTGCCTGCCATCAATTGCGGGAGCGGTGCGTCCAGCGCACGCCTCGACCGCCATCTCGCGGTGCTGGGCGGTCCCGCCCTGCCCCAGCGCGAGGTCGAGGGCGCGGACCCTGCTGATGCGCGAGCTGACGGCGCGTGACCACGCGCCGGGCGGCCGGACCGAGCCGGACGGCGCGGGTGTCCTGTTCGCGCCGCTGCGACGGCTGCGCCGTTCGCTGTTCGGCAGCCGCCCCTGGACGCTCCCTCCGGTCCCGCACCAGGCACCTGTTCCCGTCCCCGGCCCGTTCCCGCGCCGCCGGCGGCCACCCGACCCGTCCCACGGCCAGGCGGCGCTGGCCGCTCCCTGCGCGCCGGCCCCGTATTGAGTCGGCCCAGTACGCGACGGCTCAGTGCGCGACGGCTCATGTGCGCGTCGACGGTCACGGTGAACGAGAAGCGGTCACCGCGGTAGTGGATCCGCGCCACGTCCACGACGCGGCCGTCGTCGTCGTACGTGACGCCCGTGTAATGCAGGATCGGGCTGAGCAGCGGGCACCCGGAGCAGCCCGGCCGTCTCCGGATCGGCCAGCCGCGCCTTCCACGGTGTCCGTGAGCGGCTGATGCGGACCCCGAGCGCGTCGCGCAGCACCTTGGTCATCGGCCAGCGCGCCAGGTCGTCCAGGTCGAGCCGCTCGGCGAGTTCAGGATGCACCAGGTTCTCCGCCCAGTTCACCGGCTCGTCCGTGTCCCCGTCCCGGCGCAACCGGCGGAAGGCGACGGCCTCGGGGCAGCCCGGGGAAGTGCTCGGCCAGGTCGCCGGGTACGGGGACCGGGCCGTGGCCAGTACGGTGGTGCGCTCGCCGGACTGCTGGGCGACGATCGTGTCCACCGAGCCGAGCAGACCGCACCGGCGAACCCCGGCGGGCGCTCCGGCTCGATGAACGTCCACGCGCCGCCGGTGCCGGCTGATGAGCCCCTCCGCCTCCAGCTCCTTGAGCGCCTGCCGCATTCGTCAGCACGCTCACGCCGTAGTGCGCGGCGAGCGCGTCCTCGGTGGGCAGCCGCAGCGGGTCCTCGGGGCGGCGCCCGAGTATGGAGGCGCGCAACGACTGCGACACTGGTTACCACAGCGGCAGTTTGCGGTTGAGCGCGAGGGAGTCGGGGGGCGAAGACGGTCACGGAACTCCGGCTCTGCGGACGACGGGACGGGTCAGCGGCGGTAGTGCCGTTCCAGACCCTGCCACACGCCGTCGTACCCCGTGCTGGAGGTGCCCGGCGCCCGCGGCCTGCTCGGTCAGGGTCACCGGCCAGCGGGTCTCGAACATGAACGCCAGGCCCGTCGTCGATCTTCTGCGGCTTGAGCTCGCCGCGCTGGCCTTGTCGAACGTCGCCCGGTCCGGCCCGTGCGCGGACATCATGTTGTGCAGCGAACCGCCGCCCGGCACGAAACCCCCTTCTCCGGCCGTCTTGGCGTCGTAGGCGCCCTCGATCAGGCCCATGTACTCGCTCATCACGTTGCGGTGGAACCACGGCGGCCGGAAGGTGTCCTCGCCCACCAGCCAGCGCGGCGCGAGACCACGAAGTCCACGCCGGCCAGGCCCGGGGTGTCGGACGGCGAGGTGAGCACCGTGAAGATCGACGGGTCCGGGTGGTCGTAGCTGATCGTCCCGATGACGTTGAACCGGCGCAGGTCGTAGACGTACGGGACGTGGTTGCCGTGCCAGGCGACGACGTCCAGCGGCGAGTGGTCGTACGTCGCGGCCCACAGGTTGCCGCAGAACTGTGTGACCACCCGCACCGAGTCCCTCGACGTCCTCGTACGCGGCCACCGGCGCGAGGAAGTCCCGTGCGTTGGCGAGGCCGTTGGAGCCGATGGGGCCGAGGTCGGGCAGGTGAAGGGCTGCCCGTAGTTCTCGCAGACGTAGCCGCGGGCGGTGGCGTCGAGGAGCTCGACGCGGAAGCGGACGCCGCGCGGGATCAGCGCCACGTGCCCCGGCTCGGCGCGCAGCAGGCCGAACTCGGTGCGCAGCAGCAGCCCGCCGCGCTCGGGCACGATCAGCAGCTCGCCGTCCGCGTCGCTGAACACCCGGTCCGTCATGGAGGAGTTGGCGGCGTAGAGGTGGACCGCCATGCCGGTGCGCTGGGCGGCGTCGCCGTTGCCGCCCAGGGTCCACAGCCCGGCGAGGAAGTCGGTGCCCTCGGGGGGCTCGGGGAGCGGGTTCAGCGCAGCCGGTTGGGGTCGGGCACGGTCTCCGCGAAGGGGGCGCCGCGCAGGCCGCCGTTGTCGACGCGGGAGAACGGCGGGTGGGCGGCCGACGGCCGGATGCGGTACAGCCACGACCGGCGGTTTGGTGCTCCGCGGTTCGGTGAAGGCGGAGCCGCTCAGCTGCTCGGCGTAGAGTCCGAGGGGTGCGCGCTGGGGCGAGTTGCGCCCCTGCGGCAGGGCCCCGGGAACGGCCTCGCTGCTGTGCTCGTTGCCGAAGCCGGGCTGGTAGGCCAGCCCCTCGGCGGTCTTCCGCGCCTGTTCGTTGTCCGTGCCGGTCATCGTGTGCTCCACTGCCGGAGGAATCCTATGGACGACCGTAGGATTCCGGTGCGGGGCGCGTCAATGGATCAGACGCCGCGTGGCCGAGGACACCCTTGGTGCGGGCTGGGCATCGACGGTTAGGTTGGGCCGTACCGACCGGCGAGACCGTGGGGAGACGGCCATGACCGTGCACGAGGGCTGTTCATCGACGGCGGCTGGCGCGACCCGGCCGGGACGGACGTCATCGAGGTGATCAACCCGGCGACCGAGGAGGTCCTCGCGACCGTCCCGGCCGGCACCGCGGCGGACGTCGACGCGGCCGTCCGCGCGGCGCGCGCCGCCCTGCCCGCCTGGTCCGCGACGCCGCCGAAGGAGCGCGCCCGCCTCCTCACCGCCCTCGCCTCGGTCCTGGACACCCGCCGCGAGGAGATCGCCGCGACCGTCACCGCCGAACTCGGCGCGCCCATCGGCTTCTACGGCGCGTCCACGCGGCCTGCCGGTCGCGGTCACCGCCTCGTACGCCGAACTCGCCGCCTCCCACGCCTTCGAGGAGCGCATCGGCAGTTCGCTCGTCCTCCACGAACCGGTCGGCGTCGTCGGCGCGATCACGCCCTGGAACTACCCGCTGCACCAGATCGTCACCAAGGTCGCCCCCGCGCTCGCCGCGGGCTGCACCGTGGTGCTCAAGCCCGCCGAGAACACCCCGCTCACCGCGCGCCTCTTCGCCGCGTGCACGGCGGAAGCGGGGCTGCCCGCCGGGGTGTTCAACCTCGTCACCGGCCTCGGCCCGGAGGCCGGGGAGGCGCTGGCCCGGCACCCCGGCGTGGACCTGGTCTCCTTCACCGGCTCCACCGCCGTCGGGCGGCGCGTCGGCGCCCTCGCGGGGGAGGGCGTCAAGCGCGTCGCCCTCGAACTCGGCGGGAAATCGGCCAACGTGATCCTCCCCGGCGCCGATCTGGAGCGCGCGCTGCGGGCCAACGTCGCCGACGTCATGCGCAACGCCGGCCAGTCGTGCAACGCGCTGACCCGGACGCTGGTCCACGACGACCGGTACGACGAGGCGGTCGCCCTGCTCGCCGAGGCCGTCGCGGAGTACGTCCCCGGCGACCCCACGGACCCGGAGTGCCGCCTGGGCCCGGTCGTCAGCGCCCGCCAGCGCGACCGCGTCCGCGCGCTCGTCCGGCGGGGCGTGGAGGAGGGCGCCCGCCTCGTCACCGGCGGCCCCGACGCGCCCGAGGGGCCCGCGCGCGGCTTCTACGTGCGTCCACCGTCCTCGCGACGTCACCCGGACATGGCGGTCGCCCGGGAGGAGATCTTCGGCCCGGTGCTCTCCGTCCTGCGCTACGCGGACGCGGAGGAGGCGCTGCGCGTCGCCAACGACTCGGAGTACGGGCTCGCCGGGGCCGTGTGGGCGGCGGACGAGGCCGAGGCGGTGGCCTTCGCGCGGCGGATGGAGTGCGGGCGCGTCGACGTGAACGGCGGCGCGTTCAACATCCTCGCGCCGTTCGGCGGCTACAAGCGGTCCGGTGTGGGGCGGGAGTTGGGCGTGCACGGGCTGCTGGAGTTCCTCCAGCCCAAGTCCCTGCAACTGTGAGACCTGACGGGCCTGTGAGACCTGTGGGCCGGTGAGGCCTGCAGGACCGCGGCCGCGGGCCGTCAGTCCGCGGGCCACCGGCCGGGCAGGTGGATCACCAGCAGCACCAGCCCGGCCACCACGAAGTTCCGCTCGGCGGCGCCCAGTCCGTTCCACCGGGCGGACTGCCACATCGCGAACCACTCGCCCCCGATGGCGATGAACCCCAGCCCGAACAGCAGCAGGAACATCACCAGCCCCAATGTGGCGGTCCGGCGCGCCCGTTCGTACCCGCCGCGGCGCAGGGCGCGCACCCATCGCACCGTGGCCGTGAGCAGAACGGCGGCCGTCGCCGCCTCCCAGACGATGATGAGGACGTAGGCCAGATCCTGGAGGGGCCGGGAGGTGACGGCCCGCCACATCAGGTCGTCGTCCTTGAACGTCGTGTCCATGGCGAGGACATGACGGACGAAGTCCCGGTTGGTGCCGAAGTCCGTCACGTTGCCGAAGACCACCAGCAGGACGTACACCGCCACCGTGGCCGTCAGCGCCGTCGCCGCCACGGGCAGCCCGCCCCAGCTCCCGCATCCGTCCCCGCACGCGTCCCCTGGCCATGGGGCGAGCATGCCCACGGGCGGTGGCGCGTACGCGCCCTAAGCGCTCGCTCAGGCAGGGGGTAGGGTGTTCGTCCTGCCGACGGGGTCCCGCCGGGGCCGGAAGGGGAGGGGACGGATGGACGCGGAGGCCGGGCGGACCGAGGAACGGGCGGACGCCGGGGAGCGGGCGAAGGCCGGGGAATGGGCGGACATCACCCCCGACGCGGCCCGGCGGCTGCTGACGGCCGCCGTCCGGGCGTTCGCCGAGCGCGGCTACCACGCCACCACCACGCGGGACATCGCCGGCCGGGCCGGGATGAGCCCCGCCGCCCTCTACATCCACTACCGCACCAAGGAAGAACTCCTCTACCGCATCAGCGGCGTCGGCCATCGGCTCGCCCTCGACATCCTCGGCCGGGCCCGCGACGGCGGCGGCAGCGCGGCCGAGCGCCTCGGCGACGCGGTGCGCACCTTCGTGCGCTGGCACGCGGAGCACCACACCACCGCGCGCGTCGTGCAGTACGAACTGGGGGCGCTCGCCGAGGAGCACCACGCGGAGATCGTCGGCATGCGGCGGGAGACGGACGCCGCCGTGCGCTCCATCGTCGAGGACGGCGTCGCCGCGGGCGAGTTCGACGTCCCCGACGTGCCGGGCACCAGCCTGGCCCTGCTCTCGCTCTGCGTGGACGTCGCCCGCTGGTTCCGCGAGGACGGCAAGCGCACCCCGGAGGAGGTCGGCGACCTGTACGCGGGGCTGGCGCTGCGGATGGTCGGGTTCCGCGGGCCGTGTCCCGCGGAGGGCGGCGTACGGGGGTGAGTCCCCCGGCCCGCCCGGCGCGGAGCCCGCGGGCCCCGCGCAGCTGTCCCGCGGCGCGCGGTCGCCGCGGGACCGCCGGCTCAGACCGCCGCGTAGCGCGGCTCGAACGCGTACCGCCGGGCCGCGGACAGCGCGGCCGGGGTCAGGACGGCGACCGGCACGACGATGCCGCAGTCGGTGCAGACCGGCCCCTCCAGCGGGTAGCGCTCCAGGTCGGTGCGCCATTCGATGCGGTTCTGGGCGCAGACGGGGCAGTGGTCCCCGGGCGCCGACTCCATGGCGGTGATCACCCGGCGCAGCACGTCCGCGAGCCGGGCCCGCGGCGCCAGAGCCGGTGTGGCACAGGGCACGATGTCACAGCCGCCCCAGGTGTTGCGGTGCCACTCGTCCACCGCGCCGGGCTGGCGGATCCCGTCGTGCTTCTCCCGCCGGCGCCGGCCGGCGAACTCGACCTCGTAGGCCAGCCAGACCTCGCGGGCCTCCTCCAGCTCCGCCAGGGCCCGGACCAGCCGCCCGGGATCGGGGGAGCGGTCGTCGGGGGCGATGCCGGCCTGGGCGCACAGGTGGTGCCAGGTGGCCCGGTGTCCGTACGGGGCGAAGCGTTCGAGGCACTTGCGCAGGGACGTCCGTCGCAGAGCGATGGTGTTTCCCGGATTGCGTACCTCTCGTGCGAGAGCTCTGAAACCTGCCACTGCATCCCACCTCCGGCGGTGCGGACTCGGACGACGAAACGACGGCCGAAACGACCCAAACACCGAAGGGACGTATCGCGGCGCGAATCGGATCCCTCCGGGCGGCGCGAGCCCTCTCCTCGTCGTCGGGAAGGGCACGCCCCGCTAACGCATGCCCCGTCCGGCCATCAGTACGACACGCGCGAGCTCGGCATGGCAGATGTCGCTGTGGGCGCCCGAGGGCGGGCCCCCGCGCCGGACGACCTCGCCGGCGTCGATGTTGGCGCAGCCGGACGCCGGGAGGGCGCCCGCCAGGGCGTCGGCCAGGGAGAGCGCGGCGCAGTCGGGCACGGCGCGCATGCCGTCGTGTCCCATGGCGCCCCACCGGGACTCGTCCAGTCCCAGCAGTGATTCCGAGTCCCCCGACAGCCGGGAGGCCAGCGGATAGAGGGTCCCGAGCGCCGTGTCGTGCCGGGACCAGCAGCAGGCCACGGTGCCGGCGACCCGCTCCGGCGCGTCGCGCAGCACGCCGGAGCGGCCGAGGTGCGAACGGCAGCCGGGGGGGTGAACGCGTAGTGCGAGAAGGCGCCTTGGAGCAGGTGTGAGCGACTGGACGCGGACGCCGTCGGGGAGTCCGCCGGGCGCGAACGAGACGAGCCGGGCGCCGAAGCTGTGCCCCGCCAGATGCACCCGCAACTCCGGTGCGCGGGCCGCCAGTTCGCCCATCGCCGGGCCGAGGCCCGCGCGGCCGACGACGCCGGCCCGGCGCTTCATCTCCCAGTACGTGCCCTGGCGCAGCAACTCGAGCGCGCCGCGCCACACCCGCTTGAGCACGCCGCCGAACAGGCCCGGGGCGGGCGGGCCAGGGACTCCAGCGCGGTGGCGAACGCGTCGCAGACCTCCACGGCGCTCTGGGTGAACATCACCGGGACGATGGGCTCCGAGTCGGTGTCCCGGATCACGCCCCGTCCTCCGCCCCGTTGCGGTCGGCCTCCCGGGGGCGGGGGCTGACGAGGGTGCGCACCAGCCCCGTGAACTCCTCCAGCCGGGCCCGGTCCGCCGGCTGCCGTTCGGCCAGTTCGGCGAGGCGGCCGAGGATCGCGTCCCGGCCGGGGAAGGCCAGCGCCAGCGCCTCCCGGGTGCCCGGCGGCAGCCCGGGCGGTCGGAGGCGGGCGCCAGCGGGAGCCAGTCCGGCACGTCCTCGTCCGTGAACCGCATGGACGGCCAGACGATCCCGCAGTATCCGAGGCCCTGTCGGGGCGGGAACGTGGCGAAGAAGGCGTTGTAGAGGCCGGTGGCCGTGGAGCGGGTGTTGTTCCAGCCGTGCGCGAAGACGACGAGGTCGGTGAGGTGTTCGTCGGTGGCGCCCCGGAGCAGGGCGTCCAGTTCGCGCCGGTCCGCGCGCCCGTTCTTGTCGAAGGTCAGTTTCCCAGTACGGCCGCACGCCCGTGCCCGCCATGGCGCCCCCTACCCCTCCGGTGTGGAGCGCATGGTCCTGCCGGCCGCGGGCGCTGTCCAGAGCCGGGCGGGGTGGGATTCCGTACGACGGGCAGGCGTGCGGATACCGCCGAGTCGGTCCGAACGGGCGAGTGGCAAGATCCCTCGGGGGAGGCCGCGTGCCCTGCGCGGCACCGCAGTTGAGGAGGGGTGGGGTTCAGTGGAGCCGACGAGGAGAGCGAGGACCGGTCCCCGGCGACCGGCCGGTGCCGCAGCGGCTGCTGGCCGCGGCGACCCGGCTCTTCGCCGACCAGGGGTACGACCGGACCTCCGTCCAGGAGATCGTCGAGGCGGCCGGCGTCACGAAGGGTGCCTTGTACCACTACTTCGGGTCCAAGGACGACCTGCTGCACGAGATCTACGCCCGGGTGCTGCGGGTGCAGCAGGACCGCCTCGACGCGGTGGCGGCGTCCTCCGCCCCGGTGGAGGAAACGGCTGCGCGCCGCGGCGGTGGACGTCGCGGTGACGACGATCGAGAACCTCGACGACACGAAGATCTTCTTCCGGTCCATGCACCAACTCGGCCCGGAGAAGTACCGGCAGGTGCGCGCCGAACGGCGGCGCTACCACGAACGCTTCCGCGCGCTGATCGAGGAGGGCCAGCGGGAGGGGGTGTTCAGCGGGGCGACGCCCGCGGATCTGGTGGTGGACTACCACTTCGGTTCGCTGCACCACTTGAGCAGCTGGTACCGGCCGGAGGGGGTCCTGACGTCACGTCAGGTGGCGGAACACCTGGCGGACTTGCTGCTACGGGCATTGCGCCCGTAGGCGGTTGCCCCCCGATCCCGCCCTCTCCCCGCTTCGTCCGCCCGAAGGGCGGTTCGGGGGCGGGGGCTTGTCCCGGGAGACGGGGAGAGGGCGGGGCGGGGAGGAGGCCCTACGCGTGGCAAGCCAGCGGCTTGCCGCCGTTCATTTCCGCCATGTCCCGCAGCACCGCCGGCAGATCCAGCGGCGAGCCGTCCAGATCCGCGTACGCCCGGTGCACGTTGCCCACCAGCCGCTCGCTCTCCTTCAGTTCGGCGAACTCGCCGAGATCCGCCGCCCGCGCCACCTCCATCGGCGTACGCCCGGCCGCGCGTCCGGCCGCCGCCAGGTCCCGCACGAAGCGCAGGTACCGCTCGACCGTGTCGAAGACGCCGGGGTCCGTGACCGGCCCGTGCCCCGGCACCACCACCTCCGCGTCCAGTTCCCGCAGCAGCTCCAGCGCCCGCAGCGACCCGCCCAGCGAGCCGAACGGGATGAACGGGGTGCCCCCGTTGAAGACCAGGTCCCCGGTGAAGACGACGCGTTGCCGCGGCAGCCAGACCACCGTGTCGCCCACCGTGTGCGCGGGCCCGGGGTGGAAGAGCCGCACCTCGGTGTCACCGATGTGGAGCGTGAGGGAGTCGGTGTAGGTGAGCGTCGCGGGGGTGATGTGCACGTCCCCGTACTCCACCAGCGGCCAGATCGCGTGCAGTTGATGGCCGACGGCCAGCGTCTGCTCGCGGCACCCGGCATGGCCGATGATCGTCGCACCGCCGGCGGCGAAGACGCCGTTGCCGTACGTGTGGTCGCCGTGGTGGTGCGTGTTGACGACGAGGGACGGCGCCGGCGCCCCGCTCGCCGCGACCGCGTCGCGCAGCAGCTCCGCGCGCCGTACGGTCGGCGCGGTGTCGATCAGCAGGGTGCGGTCCCCCGTCGGTGACGAAGCCGGCGTTGTTCAGGCACCAGCCGCCGTCCGGCTGGACGTACGCGCTCACCCCGGGCGCGAGCGGCACGGTGTAGGGCTCGGGGACCGCCGAGGGGCCGGACGGGGCGGCCTGCGGGGCCGGACGGGCGTGGGTCGACATCTGCGCCTCTCCTCGAATCGGACAGGCCGTCAGAATACGGGGAGCGATCAGCGCCTCAGGCGCCCGGCCGCAGCCCGTCCCGCAGCAGCTCCAGCAGCCCGTAGAGCGCGGTCCGCTCCTCCTCGCCGAGCGCGTCCAGGGCCGTGTGGGTGGCCTGCATCTCGGCCCTGACTCGGCGGATGGTCTCGCGCCCCTCGTCCGTGGCGACCACGTTCTTCACCCGGCGGTCGGACGGGGTCGGGCTCGCGGCGCACCAGGCCCCGGGCTCCAGCCGGTCCACGATGCCGGTGACGTTGGAGGCGTCGCACACCAGCAGGGTGGCCAGGCCGCGCATCGGCATCGGGCCCTTGAGGTGGGCGAGCAGCTTGGCCTGTACGCCGGTGAGGGCCGTGCCGGGCCGCCGAGGCGGAGAAGTCCTGCCACTGGGCGGTGCCGAGGGCCGCCACCAGTTCCAGGAGCTGGGCCTTGGTCGGGGAGGTCGGGGCGGTCATACGGCCCAGTCTACGCAAGCGGTTGAGGCTCTCAATCATTAGCTTGACTACCTCAAGTATCAGGTCTAGGTTTGCCCGGTTGCTTGATGACTTCAAGCATCAATGTCGTGAAGCAATCGAAGGAACCCCCCATGAGCTCCTCGGCCCCGCCGAGAAACGAGACCCTGATCGTCTTCGCCCTGAGCCTCGCGGCGATGGTGGTCTCGATGATGCAGACCCTGGTCGTGCCGATCCTCGGCCTCATCCAGAACGACCTGGAGACCTCCTCGGCGAACGTCAGCTGGGTCACCACCGCGACCCTGCTCTCCGCCGCCGTCTTCACCCCGCTGCTCGGCCGCTTCGGCGACCAGCACGGCAAGAAGAAGACGCTCGTCGCCGTCCTCGTCGTCATGGTCGCCGGATCCGTCCTGGCCGCCGTGACCCACTCCCTGCTCTGGCTGATCGTCGGCCGGGTGCTCCAGGGCGCCGCCACCGCGATCTTCCGCTGGCGCTCTCCGTCCTCCGCGAGGAGATCCGGCCGGCCAAGCTGCCCGGCGCCATGGCCATGGTCAGCGGCACCCTCGCCTTCGGCAGCGGCCTGGCGCTGGTCGCCACGGGTCTGCTCACCTCGGGCGACAACCCCGACTACCGCAGCGCCTTCTGGCTGGCCACCGGCCTGGCCGCGCTCGCCCTGGTGGCCGTCGCCGCCCTCGTCCCCGCCACCCGCGAGACCACCGGCGGCCGCCACCGACGTCCTGGGCGCGCTCGCCCTGGCCGCCACCCTCGTCCTGCTCCTGCTGCCCATCACCCAGGGGCACGAGTGGGGCTGGGGCTCGGGCCGCACCCTCGGCTGCTTCGCCGGTGCCGTCGTGATGGCCGCGGTGTGGGTCCTCGTCGAGCGCCGGGTGCGCGAGCCGCTGGTCGACATGAAGATGTTCGTCCACCGGCCGGTGCTCTTCGCCAACCTCGCGGGACTGCTCGTCGGCTTCGGCTCCTTCGCCCTCTTCATCGGGCGTCTCCTACCTGGTGCAGATGCCGTCGAAGATCGCGGGCTACGGCTTCGACGCGACCGTGCTGCGCGCGTCCGTGGAGTTCCTGCTGCCGAGCACGATCGTCTCGCTGCTGGCCGCGCCCATCGGCGGCAAGCTGGTGCGCCACCACGGCCCGCGCCCGGTGCTGCTGCTCGCCTCGCTGATCGGCACCGTCGGCTTCGTCTGGATCGCCCTCGACCACGAGCACGCCTTCTCCGTCATCGCCGCCGGAATGTGCGTCGGCGCCGGCATCAGCTTCGGCTACGCGGCCATGCCCGCCGTGATCGTCGCCAGCGTGCCGCCGCGGCAGACGGGCATCGCCAACGGCATCAACTCCATCTCCCGCTCCACCGGCAGCGCCATCGGCAGCGCGATGATCACCACCGTGCTCGCCTCCAGGAGCATCGAGCACCTGCCGCCGGGCGCGCCCGCGCTGCCCGCGGAGAGCCAGTTCACCCTGACCTTCGTGATCGCGGGCACCGCGTTCCTGCTGGTGTCGCTGGTCGCCTGGCTGGGACTGCGCGGAACGCACGCCCCGCGCCCCGCTGCGGTGGCGGGCTCCGCCCCGGCGTCGGACGCTGAAACCGCAGGCGCCACGCGCTGAACACGAGGCTGAACACGAGACCGAGGAGCATGACTATGAAGGCTGTCAGCTACCGCGCCTACGGCGGGCCCGAGGCCCTGGAGTACGGAGAGGTCCCCGAGCCCACGGTCGGTCCGGACTCCGTGCTGGTCAGGGTCCGGGCGGCGGCAGTCAACCCGGTGGACTGGAAGGCCCAGGCGGGCTATCTGGACGGGGCGATCACCCCGGTCTTCCCGGTCGTCCCCGGCTGGGACGTGGCGGGCACCGTCGAGCGGCTGGGCGCGGACACGCCGGAATTCGCGGTCGGCGACGAGGTCATCGGCTACGTCCGGGAGGACTTCCTCTCCCGGGGGACCTACGCCGAGTTCGTGGCCGCGCCCGTGCGGACGCTGGCCCGCAAACCGGCCAATCTCTCCTTCGAGCAGGCCGCCGGCCTCCCGCTGGCGGGCCTGAACCGCCTACCAGGCGCTCCGCGCGACCCGGGTGGGAGAGCGGGACACCGTGCTCGTGCACGGCGCGGCGGGCGGGGTCGGCTCGATGGCCGTCCAGCTCGCGCGCAACACGGGTGCGCGGGTCATCGGGACGGCGAGCGAGCACAACCACGCGTATCTGCGCTCGCTGGGTGCCGAGCCGCTGATGTACGGGGACGGGCTCCTCGACCGCTTCCGGGCCCTCGCCCCCGAGGGCGCGAGCGTGGTCCTCGACCTGGTCGGCGGCGGCGTGATCCAGACGTCCTCGCACATCACGGTGCCGGACGCCCGGCTCGTCTCGATCGCGGACCCGTCGGTGACGGAACTGGGCGGCCGCCTGCTGTGGGTCCGCCCGGACGCGGCCGACCTGGCGGCGCTGACCCACCTGGCGGAGCGGGGGCGGCTGTCCGTGGAGGTGGCGGAGGTGTTCCCGCTGGAGAGGGCGGCGGATGCGCAGCGGCGCAGTGCCGAGGGGCATACGCGGGGGAAGCTGATTCTGGTGCCGTAGGGGTACGGCGAGGTCCTCAAGCGCCGGACGGGCTGAATATCAGCCCGTCCGGCGTTTGAGGACGAACGCGGCGAAGCCGCGTTGCCCCGCGCGGAGCGCGGCGAGAAACGGTGAAAGGGCGGGTCCGGGGCAAACTCACCCCTCACGGCGCCACGCCCGCAACCTCCCCCACGCCTCCAGCCCGTCCGGCACCCACTCCCACTCCGGAAGCCGCGCTTCGAGCTCGTCCTCCGCGAGGAAGGAATGCCAGGCCACCTCCGACACCTGCGGCCTGACCGCCAGGTCGCACCGCACCTCGTACACCCCCGACCACCACGCCCCGAACTCCTCCGACTCGTAGAGGAAACGGAACAGCGGCCGGGGCGCGGAAAGCCCCCGCACCCCCAGCTCCTCCTCCGCCTCCCGCAGCGCCGCCCGCGTCGTACGTCTCGCCCGCCCCGAGCACTCCGCCCACGAACATGTCGTTACCGCGACGGAAAGATCAGCTTCTGCGCCGTCCGCCGATGGACGAAGATCCGCCCCTCCGCGTCGCGCACCTGCACGAACGTGCAGCGGTGCCGCAGCCGCCGGGTGTAGATCTCGCCCCGGGGCGCCTGCCCCACGACGCGGTCGTGCTCGTCCGACGACGTCCAGGATCTCGTCGGCCGAAAGTCCCGGAAGTCCCTGCGCATCCATGGTCATGGGGCCATCACATCAGCGCGGCTGCAGATCCCGCACCCGCGCCTCCGACATTCCCGACGGCATCGCCGGATGCCGCCCGATCAGCACGATGCCCACCACGATCGCCGCCAGCCCCGCCGCCTGCCAGGCCAGCGCCCCCCGGCGACGTCCGCAGGCGGTCGCCGAGGAAGCCCACCCCGCAGACGATCCCCGCCAGCGGCTGGGCCGCGGTCAGCGCGGGCAGGGACATCCGCAGCGGGGCCGTCTCGAAGGCGCTCTGCACCAGTACCAGCCCGGTGACGCCCAGCGCCAGCACCGCGTACGGCTGCCAGCTGACGACCAGCGTGGCCAGCCCGCCGTGCGTGTAGCGCTCCCCGCTGACCCGGGTCAGGGCGTCCTGGACGCCGTACAGCAGCCCCGCCGCCACGGCCAGCGTCGCCGCCTCCGCGCTCATCCGCAGCCGCTTCGAGACCGCCGCCAGCACCCAGCGCGCCGCCGATCATCAGGCCGACGATCAGCCAGTGCCGCAGCGGGTCGGTCACCGAATGCCCGCCCTGCGGGCGTCCCGCGACGATGAAGGCGGTCACGCCGCCGGCCAGCAGCCACAGGCCGCCCCAGCCGGTCAGGCCCAGCGGCTGCTTGGTCTGCCAGCGGGACAGGGCCATCGCGAACAGCAGGTCGTCGCGAGCAGCGGCTCCACCAGCGAGATCTCGCCGCCCCCCAGCGCCACCGCGCCCAGCGCCATGCCGCAGACCATCAGACCCAGGCCCGCCAGCCAGCGCGGCATCCGCACGAGGTCGAGCAGCAGCCGGAAGGAGAGGAAGTCGCTCATGGGCGCGCGCTGCGCCGCGTTCTGCTGGAGAACGAACCCGAAGCCCAGGCAGAGGGCCGCGCTCAGAGCGAAGGCGAAGACCATACGTCGCGCACCTCAAGACCGGCCGGAGGTCGGGGACTTGACCCGAGAACGATAGCCGCCTCATGGGCGTTGTGCGGAACGAGTACCCCCCTTTCGGACGTTCATCCAGACCTCTCCGGACGCACCTGCGTGTTCCCGCCACCACCCTTGACGGAAACCTGTGACTAACGCTTTGCTGTCCGTGATCAACAGCTGCACTGGAGGACCGTGGAGGACGCTCACCGATGACCCCTCCACGCCCCCTCGGCCGCTCCCGGCTCGGGGGCGGACCCTCCTTCGACCCCGCGCTCGACGACGCCGAGCTGGTCACCGTCCGCGACGAACTGTCCCGCGGCCGCTGGGCCGAGGCCCGCCGGCTCCTGGCCGGGACCGGCGACGACTGGGACCGCCGTGGCCACCGCCTCCTCGTCCTCGGCCAGGTCACCGCCGGGATCGCCTGGGGCCGCGAGTGGCAGCTCGCCGAGCCCGACAGCGCCGACGCCGCCGCCCTGCTGGCCTGCGCCGCCGCCCAGCAGGCCGCCCGCCGCCGGGAGGACCCCGAGCGGGCCCGCGCCCTGTGCGCCGCCGCCGCCCGCATGGCGCCCCTCGACCCCACCCCCTGGCTGGCCCTGCTGCTCCTCGCGCACTCCGGCGCCACCGAGGACGAACCCGCCCGCCACTTCGGCCAGGTGCGCGCCCGCCACCCCGAGCACCACCACGCCCACCATCTGATGGCCGCCAGCCTCGCCGGGCACAAGGCCGACCCACGACGACCCCCTGCACGAGGTCTACGACTTCGCCGCCTGGGCCGCCGAACAGGCCCCCGCCGACTCCCCCCTGGCCCTCCTGCCCGTCGTCGCGCACGCCGAGCGCTACCGCGCCCTGGCCCGCGCCGGGGTCCTGCCCCGCGACCCCGCCGCCTCCGGCCACTGGACCGGCCGCCGCGCCCGCCAGGTGCTCAAGGCCGCCTTCGACTGGTGGCTCGAATGGGACATCGACGACACCTCCGGCACCCACCCCCGGCACAAGGTCGACCTCAACTACCTCGCCCACGCCAAGCTGCACGAGGGCCGGCTGGCCGAGGCCGCCGCCCTGCTCATCAGGATCGGCCCGCACGTCACCCGGGCCCCCTGGTCCTACCCCGACCGCGACCCCGGGAAGGCCCTCCGTGCCGCCCGCCGCACGGCCCTCGGCTCCCGCTGACCCCACACCCCCCCCCACACGACGAAGGACGACCCACCCATGCCAACGGGCCGCACGACACCCGCCGAGATACACACCTTCAAGGGCCAGGAACGCCGCCTGCGCGCCGACCGCATCGGCCTCGCCGGACTCCTGATGTCCGTCGTCGCCGCCAGCGCCCCGCTGATGGTGACGACCGGCGGCATGCCCGTCACCTTCGGCGTCCTCGGCGTCGTCGGCTCCCCCCTGCTGTACGTGATCCTCGGCCTGGTCCTGCTGCTGTTCAGCTTCGGCTACGCCGAGATGAGCCGCCACGTCCACAACGCCGGCGCCTTCACCGCGTACATCGCCCGCGGCCTCGGCGGCACGGCGGGCGCCGCCTCGTCCGTCGTCGCCCTGGTCTCCTACAGCGCCATGCAGTGCTGCATCTACGGCCTGTTCGGCTTCGAGCTCTCCGGGCTGCTGAAGCGGCATCTGGACGTGACCGTCGCCTGGTGGATCCCCGCCCTCGCCGCCGTCGTCCTCGTCGGCG